>CAIKWU010000455.1 GCA_903831155.1 uncultured Planctomycetaceae bacterium
CTCATGATCGCCGCCACCGGGTCGTCCGTCTTCGTGGTCATGCTTCAGCTTCCGAGAGTAGGCCTGCCGTGAGTCGGCGAGTGTAGCGAGCCGCCCAGGGGCGGAATGTCAGTTTTCCGTGAGCGTCGCTGGAAGGAACGAGTGTGCCGACATAATGCCGCCGGTGCGTGGTGATCGCTCGCACGACGGGCGATTGCGGCAGGGAGACCATGCGGATGCTTGAGACAGCTGAACGAGCGGTGGCGACGGCGCGTGTCGCCCTGCTGAAGCGGCCCGGTGGATCGCTGGAACTGCGCGATGTGCCGGTGCCGCCGCTCGGCGAACGGGAAGTGCTCGTGCGCATCGACGCCTGCGCGGTCTGCGGCAGCGATCTGCACACGGCCCATGGCCGACGGCCGCACCCGCTGCCAGCAATCCTCGGCCACGAGATCGCGGGTACCGTCGTTGCGGTCGGGGCCGGACCCGACGTCGTGGACGTCGTCGGGGAGGCCATCACGGCCGGCGAGCAGATTACCTGGAGCGTGTGTGCCTCATGCGGCGAGTGCGACCGCTGCCGCGGAGGCCTGCCGCAGAAGTGCCGGCAGCTCTTCAAGTATGGCCATGCGGCAAACGACGAGCATTCCCTGGCGGGCGGCTTTGCCAGTCATGTGGTGCTGCGGCCCGGCACGGCGATCGTGCGGCTACCGGCTGGACTCACGGCCGTCGCGGCTGCGCCCGCGAGCTGCGCCGTGGCGACCGCGGCGGCTGCGCTTCGGGTCGCCGGTGATCTCCACGGTCGGTCCGTGGTCGTGCTCGGCGCGGGAATGCTTGGCCTATCGGTTGCGAGTCTGGCAACGGCACGCGGGGCGGCCTCGGTGACTGTCGTCGATTCCAGGCCGGAGCGACTCGACCTTCTGGCCGCGGCCGCGCCGCAGGCGAACACAGTGCCCTGGTCGGGCAACGAGGCCGGGCTCGAGCATCTCGTGACGGGCATGCTTGTGGCCGACGGCGCCGATGTGGTGGTCGACGCGGGGGGCTCGGTCGCGACGGCCCAGGCCGCGATGCGACTGATCGCGACCGGTGGCACGTGCGTGCTCGCGGGCACGGTGGCGCCGGTCGGAAACGCGGCCTGCGATCCCGAGCGGATTGTTCGTCGGCAGGCGACGATCCGTGGCGTCCACAACTACCGGCCCGAAGATCTTGCTGCGGCCGTCAGCCATCTCGCTTCGCCGGCGGGCGCCGGCCTTGCCTCACTCGTCGGTCCGGTGATGCCGCTCGATGCGATCGACGAGGCGCTTGCGATGGCGGCCGCCGGCACCGCCGTCCGCGTAGTCGTGACGCCATGACGAGCGAGGTGCTGCGCCGCGGCCGGACGACCTCGCTGAAAGCCTGGCAAGTTCGCATTTTCGCGATCACGTGGCTCGCCTACGCCGGCTTCTACCTGACGCGAAAAAGCTTGTCGGTGGCGAAGATCGAACTCAAGAAGCCCGAGGTGTGGGGGCTCTCGACGGAGACGCTCGCCGCCGTCGATGGCGGGTATCTCATCGCCTACGCGGCTGGGCAGTTTCTCTGGGGCGTGCTTGGCGACCGGGTTGGCACTCGCCGGGTCGTCCTTGCAGGTATGGCGGGGAGTGTGGCGGTGGCCGTCGCCATGGGCTCCGCCGCGACGGCCGCGTGGCTTGGTGTGCTCTTTGCCCTCCAGGGTGTGTTCCAGTCGAGTGGCTGGGCGCCGCTCACGAAGAACATGGGGGAGTTTTTTCCGAGGCGGGTGCGGGGCCGAGTGATGGGGCTGTGGTGCACGAACTTCGCGCTCGGCGGGATGATCGCGGGCGTCGTGGCGGGCCTGGCCGCGGAGCACGGTGGCTGGCGGATGGCCTTCTTCGTGCCGGCGGGCATCCTCGCGGCCATCTGCGTGGCGTTTGCGATTCTGCAGGCCGACAGGCCGGAGGACGTGGGGCTCCCATCGCCGGAGCAGGCAGCGGGCGAAGCCGAGTCGGTGATCGTCGAGGGTGAGCGGGTCGCCGACGAGCCGGAGGGGGCGTGGCGGACGATTCTGGACGTTGTGACGTCGCCGACGGTGCTGGTGATCTCGTTCGTCTATCTCCTCGTCAAGCCGCTCCGCTATCTGCTCATGTTCTGGTCGCCCGTGTATCTGAGCGAGCGGCTTGGCACGGGAGTCGCCGAGAGCGGCATCCTTGGCGGGCTCTTCGACTTGGCCGGCCCC
>CAIKWU010000456.1 GCA_903831155.1 uncultured Planctomycetaceae bacterium
GGGGGAGACGTCCCACGACCTCCACATCGCCACCGCCGCCGCCGGCGGCATCGAGCGGGTGGGCCGCGAGCGGGGGCTGCCGGTGATCTTCGGGGTGCTCACCTGCGACACGCTCGCCCAGGCCATGGCCCGCGCGGGCGGGGATGCGGGCGACGGGTTCGCGGGCAACAAGGGGGCCGAGTGTGCGGCCGCCGCGCTGGAGATGATCGCGCTGACCGCCGCGATCGCCGCGGGAGGAGGGGCGTCGTGAGCCGTCGCAGCCGGGCCCGCGAGGTCGCGCTCCAGTCGCTCTACCGTGCCGAGGTCGGGGGCGACGTCGACACGCGTGACCGCGCCCGCTTCCACAAGGGGCGGCTGCGGTCGGCCGACCTCACCGCGTTCGCCGACGAGCTCGTGGACGGCGTCGGCGACCATCGGGCCGAGATCGACTCCCTGCTCGACGCCAAGAGCGCCAACTGGCGGGTCTCGCGGATGGCGGCCACCGATCGGGCGGTGCTGCGGATCGCCGTCTTCGAGATGCTGCACACCGACACGCCGGGGCCGGTCGTGGTCGACGAGGCGATCGAGCTCGCCCGGCGGTACGGCAGCCTCGATTCGCCCACCTTCGTGGCGGGGATCCTCGGCGGCATCCTCGCCGACCGCGACGGCCGCTCCCGGCCGGCCGCGGGCTGACGCATCGCTGGAGACCCTCACCGCATGGCCCTGTTTCGCTTCGGTCGCAAGGAGGAGCCCCGCGAGGAGCCGACGTCCGCCGAGCCGCAGGCCGAGGCGGCCGCGAAGCCCGGGTTTCTCGACCGCCTGAAGGCCGGCCTCGCCAAGACGGCGAAGGTGCTGTCGACCGACGTTCGCGACATCTTCAAGCGCGAGGGCCGGCTGGTGGACGAGGAGTTCCTCGAGGAGCTCCGGGCGGCCCTGGTGAAGACCGACATGGGGCCGGCGGCGGCCGAAGCGATCGTGGCCGACGTCCGCGAGCGGCTGCGGGCCCGCGTGGTCGATCCCGACGTGGTGCTCGACTCGATCCGCACGCAGCTGCTGGCGCGGTTGAAGCCGGCCGAGGCCGGGATCGCGTCCGCCGCGACCGGCCCCACGGTGATCCTCGTCACGGGCGTCAACGGCTCGGGCAAGACAACCTCCATCGCCAAGCTCACCCGGCTCTTCATCCGCGACGGGAAGCGGGTGGTGCTCGGTGCCGGCGACACCTTCCGCGCCGCCGCCGTGGAGCAGCTCGCGATGTGGGCGGGGCGTCTGGGGGCGGAGATCGTCCGTGGCGAGCCCGGCTGCGACCCGGCCAGCGTGGCGCATCGCGCGGTGGCCAAGGCGGTCGAAGGAGGCTTCGACGTCTGCATCGTCGACACCGCGGGCCGGCTGCAGACGCAGGCCAACCTCATGCAGGAGCTCGGCAAGATCCGCCGCGTGATCGCCAAGCAGGTGCCCGATGCACCACACGAGACGCTCCTGGTGATCGACGCCACTGCCGGCCAGAACGCGCTCTCGCAGGCGAAGGGATTTCGGGAGGCGGCCGGCTGCACGGGCATCGTGCTGGCCAAGCTCGACGGGTCGGCCCGGGGCGGCGTGATCGTGCCGGTCGCCGAGCAGTTCGGCCTGCCGGTGAAGTTCGTCGGCGTCGGGGAGTCGGCCGACGACCTCGAGCCATTCCGGCCCGACGAGTTCCTCGCGGCCCTCCTCGAGGGCTCCTTCGCGCCCGCCGGCTGACCGGCAGGATTCTCCAGCCCGCAAGGTCCGCCCCGGCCAGGGGCCGGTCACGGAGGATGTGCGGTCCCCGGCAACAAGCGGCGTTTTCTGGGGGCCGTCGCGTCGATTTCTCCCACGGGGACGGGGGGCAGGGCCGGCGCGGATCGGCGGATTTCGCATCGGTGGGTGGGCCCGCGTTTCCATTCGGTTTCACGCCGGGCCGCGGGAGTGCGGCACCGGAATCACACCTGAAGGATTGGGAGTCATACCGCCATGCGTTTCAGCAAGTTCACTCTGCCCGCCTGGGTGGCGTGCGGCCTCGTGGCCGCCTCCACGGCGTCGGCGGCCGGTCCGTCGGCCCTCGATGCGGACCTGTCCAGCCACCTCGCCCAGAACTCCGCACCGGTGGCCGCCGCGCCCGTTCTGCCGGCCGTGCCGCAGGAGGACGCCTACCAGCTTCGCGCCCTGCCGCCGCAGGAGGCCGCCCAGGAGGCCTCGGAGGAGGAAGGGCCGACCCGCTACCTCGAGCTCGAAGCCCTGACCAGCCGCGGCATCAACACCTACGGCTGGGTCAACGCGGGCATCGGTGCCAACAACTGGGGCAGCCCCTTCAACGGCCCGATCACGTTCAACGACCGCAACTGGCAGGGCCAGATGAACCAGCTCTACCTCGTCAACGAGCGGCTGCTCGATGTCGACAACGGGCGGTTCCTCGGCGGCCGCGTCGACCTGCTCTACGGTACCGACTACATCTACACCACGGCCCGCGGGCTCGATGGCAACCTGCTCTACCAGCCGAATCCGGCTGGAACGGGTGGAGCTCCCTCGTGGTCGTCGAGCAAGGATTACGGCCTCGCGATGCCGCAGCTCTACGGCGAGGTCGGTGCCGGAAACCATGCCGTGAAGTTCGGCCACTTCTACACGATCATCGGGTACGAAGTGGTGCCGGCGATCGGCAACTTCTTCTACACGCACGCCTACACGATGCAGTACGGCGAGCCGTTCACCCACACCGGCATCCTCGACACGTGGTCGCCGAACGACCAGCTCACGGTCTACGGCGGTATCACGAACGGGTGGGACAACTTCAGCGACCCGATCAACTACTTCGGGATCAACAATCCCGGGTATCCGGGGGCGAACAGCAACGCGGCCTTCCTCGGCGGCGTGACGTTCAAGAACTCGGATGCCTCCCAGGCTCTCACCACGTGCGTGTCGAGCGGCAACGAGATCGGCTCGTTCGCCGGCGACGGCACCGGCAACATCGGCAACCGCTCGATCGTGAGCACGGTCTACATCAACGAGTTTTCCGACAAGCTGACCTACGTGTTCCAGAATGACCTCGGCTGGCAGTTCAACGCCAATCCGGTGTCGCAGAATATCGGGCAGGCCGACGGACTCGCCCAGTGGTACGGCATCAACCAGTACATGTTCTACACCCTCAGCGACACGGTGGTGGCGGGCATGCGGCTGGAGTGGTTCCGCGACAACAACGGCACCCGCGTGATCAACCCGATCCGCAATGCGATCTTCGGTGGACCGTACGGCAGCGGCTACGCGGGCAACTTCTGGCAGGCCACGTGGGGCCTCAACTGGAAGCCCAACAACAACTGGATCATCCGTCCTGAGCTGCGGTACGACTGGTACTCGCCCGACAACATGCAGGGCCCCCTGCCGTTCGGGAAGATCACCAACGGCTCCGGCGACCAGTACGGCCAGTTCTACGGCGGCTGCGACGCGATCTGGCAGTTCTAGTTTCACGGCGACAGGGCCATCGTGGCCCCTGCCGCCTGGGGTGGGCGGGGTGCAGCGAAGGTGCACCACGCCCACCGGGTCGCCCTCGGGGCGACCCTCGGATGCGGACTTCTGGTCCGCCGTTCGAGCGAGACAGCGAGCACTCACGCGGGGCCTGCCGGAAACGGCGGGCCCCGCGGCTTTTTCCCACGTCATCCGTGGGTCGTGGGCTCCGCGTCGGGGCCACGCGACGGGCAGCGTCCAGGCCGCCTCGCCGTTTTTCCAGTCCCGCGGTCAGCCATCCGGCGCGACGTAAGTCCAACGGCCACGTCGCGCGCAGTGAATCTCGGTAAGGTGCGTAATCTGCACAAGGCTCACAGTTTTACAGGATGGCCCCCGTTGGCCTACCTTTTTGCCGTGTTTCGGCCCATTGGCCCTCGCGGGCCGCAGGAAGTCCGCCCGATGAAATGGGTACGGGACGGCAGGGAGGCAAACGACGATGAGTCTGTGCAAGACGACGGAAAGTCTTCAGTTCTGGCGGGGGCTCCGGTCCTCGGTGACCTGGGGGGCGTTCCTGGCTTTGATGCTGCTTGCCGGGGCCGCCGAGGCGAGTGATCGGTGGCTGCGGAACTACGAGGAGGCGATGGCGGCCGCCGAGCGGACGGGGCGGCCCGTGCTCACGATCTTCACCGGCAGCGACTGGTGCCCCCATTGCGTGACCCTCGAGAAAAAGGTGCTGGAATCGGCCCAGTTCCTGGCCTGGGCCGAAGACCGCGTCGTCCTGCTGATGATCGACCTTCCCCAGCAGGGGATCTCGACGGAGGAGCGCAACGCCCGGTCCAGGGTGTGCATCAAGTACGGGGTCCGGACCTTCCCGAACACGGTCATCATCGCCCCGGACGGGGCCAAGATCGCCGCCCAGGCGGGCTACCAGGGGCAGACACCGGAAGCCTGGCTGGCCGCCCTCGAGAAGCACGTCCCGGCACCGGTTCTGGCCGGGGAAGGGGACAGCGACCGGATCCTGTCCTCCCTGGACGAGGCGGTCGAGACCGCCCGTGACACCCGCAAGCCGATGCTGCTCCTGGTCTCGCGGCCGAGCGACTCCGCCGCCAAGACCCGGGTGGCCACCCTGATCATGGACCCCGAGTTCGAGTCTCTCACCCGCGACAACTTCGTCGTCGCCCAGGTTCCGCCCCAGGATGCCGCCGCCGCGCCGGCCGAAGGGGCGTCGGTGGACCTGCTGGGCGGGACGGCCCTGCCCCCGGAGGCCGTCGAGGTGATCGTGACCGACGACGGGGAGACCGCGGTCCACGTCGAGTCGGGCTCCCAGCCGGCCACCCGGATCGTCACGGGTCTCCGCCGCTTCCTCGCCAGCCGTCAGGCCGCCCGCCAGGGCGAAGCCCGCCGGTAGTCATTCGGGCTGCGACTGGCCGTCGGGCCGGGTCTTGAAGCGGGCCGCCTCGGCATTGAGCTCGGCGATCGACCGCCGCAGTTCGGTGAGCGAACTGGTGAACGAGGCGAGCGACGCCGCCGACTCGCCGGCATCGGTCCGCAGCGATTCCATGGCGCCGCGAATCTGCCGCGCCCCCTCGGACTGCGACTCCATGCCCTGGTGCACCGTCTCGAGGGCGCGGGTGACCGACTGAACCGGCTCGATGATCCGGCCGAGTTTCTCGCTCACCTGGGCCACCTCGCCTATCCGACCGCTCACCTCGTTGCGAAAGCGGTCCATTTCCATGGTCCCGCTGGCCACGGCCGCCTGCATGTCGCGGACCATCCGCTCGATGTCCTTCGTGGAGAGGGCCGTCTGGTCGGCGAGGCGGCGGATCTCCTGGGCCACGATCCGGAAACCCCGGCCCGACTCGCCCGCCTTCTCCGCCTCGATCGTCGCGTTCACCGAGAGGAGGTTCGTCTGCTCGGCCACCTTGGCGATCGTGGTGACCACCGACGTGATTCCGCTGGCCCGCTGGCTGATCGTGGCGAGCTTCCTCGTGAAGGCGTTCATCGCCTCGTCGAGGTGCTCCATCGAGGCGGTCATGCTCTCGAGGCCGCCGCGTCCCTGCTCGGCGACCAGGGCGGCCTCGCGGGCGATGCCGGTCACGCTGCTGGTCGCGTCGAGGAGCTGCTCGCCGGTGGTGGAGATCTCGGTCACGGCGGCGGCGATCTCGTTCGCCGAGCCGCTCACGCTGCGGACGGCCCGCTCCTGCCGCACCAGCGCCGCGGCGGCGTCCGACTCGACGCTCGAGAGCCGTTCGCCGGCCGTCTGGATCCGGACGATGAGCCCGCCGAGCGACTTCGTCATCCGCTCCAGGGACCGGAGCAGCCGCCCCATCTCGCCGTTCCCGTCGGCCTGCACGGTCCGCGTGAGGTCACCGGCGGCGATCGATTCGGCCACTGACAGCGCCCTGCCCACCGGGGTGGCGATCGAGCGGGCGAGCCAGATCGACGCCAGCACCGCGGGCAGGCCCACGAAGAACGCCGTGGCGGCGCCGCCGGCCGCCTGCCACCAGAGCACGTCGCGGCTGGAGTCGGCCGCGAGCCGCACCAGCACGGCGCCGGACGAGCGGCCGTCGGAGCGGGCCACCGGCGCGGCGACCCGGTAGGAGTCGCCGGTGTAGCGGCCGATCGGCCTGCCCGTCGTGAGGCTCTCGCGGACGAGCTCGAGATCGGCCTGCTGGAGCGCGGCGGCCTCGTCCTTCTCGACCCCCGACTCGTCGAGCCACCGCGAGTAGACTGGCACGAGCTGCCGGTCGAGGATCTGCACCTCGCGGACGTCGCCTCCGACCAGCTCATCGATGAGCCGCCGGACGCCGAACTGGCGGTCGAGCCGCTCGCGGAACGTGGCCTCCATGCCCACCTCGACGATCCGCGGCTTGTCGAGCCCGCCCACGCCGGCGTACTTGAACACCTTGCCATCCTGGTCGCGGGGCTGCGCCCTCTGGACCACGGCGGGCATCTCGCCGGTGAGCAGCCGATGGAAGACGTGGGCCTCGGGCTGCTTCGCGGGGTCGGGCAGGAAGGCGAAGGGCTGACGCGGCTGCTCGGTGTCGATCGTGCCCACGCCGTCGGTACCGGTGACCAGCAACTGGTCGACGATCGTGTCGTCGACGATCGCCCGCAGCTGGCCGACCACCGTGTCGCCGCCGATGCCGGCCCGCTCGGCCGCGGCCGCGTAGGCCGCCAGCAGTCGCGCCTCGGCGACCATGTGCCGGCCGATCTCGTCCTCGACCGCGGCAGGCACGTCCTCCGCGAAGGCGACCGCGCGAGCGAGCATGGCCGCGATGCCGTCGCCGCCCGCGCGGGCCTGCTCGAGGATCGCCCGCCTGGCGGCGAGCGTCTGGAGGACGGTGTTGACGGCGACCACGGCCAGCACCAAGAGCGCTGCCACGATCGCGATCCGGCTCCGAAGCGACATGCACGTTCTCCGCGGGCCGCCGAAGCGGGGCCCTCCGGAAACACTAGTGCGCGGGCCGCCGCACCGCCACCGGCCGGACGGAAATCATCGTGCCGTCGGCGCGACCGTTACCACCGTCGCCAGCGGAACGGCCGGACCGGGAAGCACCGGCGCCGAGGCGATCGTCTGCCGGCGGATGGCCGCCATGCCCCCGCAGCCGCCGATCGGCATCAGGAAAAAGGCCGGCGCTGCCAGCCACGGCAGCCAGACCGGAGCCTGGCGGGGGGGCGGTGCGGGCCTCTCGCGATGGGGGGTGACCATGGCGGGGAGATAGCGGCCCCGCCGCGGCCGCCGCAAGGCCGACTCCGCATGCCCGCAATGGCCGAGGCGGGGATCGAACCCGCACGGAGATCGCTCTCCACGGGATTTTAAGTCCCGTGCGTCTGCCAGTTTCGCCACTCGGCCGGCCGCACGATGGTAGCCGGTGAACGCGGCGTCCGTCCCGCCGTGCCGCGGCTACAATCCCGGCCACCCTCCCCGGACCCTCGCCGACAGGATCCCGTCCGTGCAGCCAGCAGCGAGCGAAACGACGGCCGTGAAGCCCGGGATCGACGGCTTTCTCGGTACCAGGGCGTCGCTCGGGATGGACGTGGTCCTGGTCGGCCTCATCGCCCTGCTGCCGGTGCTGGCGTGGAGCGTCGCCCTCGTCCGCCGCGGCCGCTACGTCGCCCACAAGCGGCTGCAACTCTTCATCGTGGCGGCGCTTCTGGCGGCGATCGTCGTGTTCGAGATCGATATCCGGCTGGTCAGCGACTGGCGGGTGCGGGCCGCGGGCGGTCCGCCGTGGGGCGGCGCCCCCAATCCCTGGTGGCCCGCAGGCGTGCTTGCCGCGCTCGGCATCCACCTCGTGTTCGCCGTCTCCACGCCGGTGCTCTGGGCGTGGGTGGTCTGGGAGGCGCTCACCCGCTTTCCCGTGCCGCCGGCTCCGGGCAGCCACGGCCCGCGGCATCGGAAGATGGCGCGGCTGGCCGCACTCGACCTCCTGCTCACGGCGATCACCGGCACGATCTTCTACTGGCTGGCCTTCGTGGCCTGAGCAGCCACCCGCCGCGGCGGAGGGTCGCCGAACCAGCGGCACAGCGCCACCCCGCCGAAGTAGAGCACGCACAGCGGGATGGCGAGGAAGAGCAGGCTGTAGGGATCCGCGGGCGTGAGGATTGCCGAGGCGATCACGATCACGAGCACCGCCGTCCTCCACTGCGACGTGTAGGCGGCCACGTCGAACACGCCGATCCGCTCCAGGAAGAGCATGACGAGCGGCAGCTGGAACCCGAGGCCGAAGCCGATCGGCATGATCAGCACGAACCCGAGCCACTCGCTGATCCGGGGGTCGGGATCGAGCCCCAGCCAGGCATTGAACTGCAGCAGGTAGTCGAGCACGAAGTCGAACACGAAGAAGAAGGCGATGAACACGCCCGCCAGAAAGAGCCCGATGCTGATCGGCAGGAAGGTCCAGACCCACTTCCGTTCGTGGACGTAGAGCCCGGCGGCCACGAACGTCCAGAGCTGGTAGAAGATCCACGGGCTGGCGAGCACGACTCCGACGAGCATCGCGGCCTTCACGTAGATCGCGAACGCCTCCTGGGCCGACAGCGTGGTGATGCTCACCCGCGGGTCACGGGAGAGGGGCTGCCAGAGCAGCACCGGCACGAGGGCATGCGTGTCGAATGCCGTCGTGCCGCTCGGACCCGGCTGGGCGGCCGCCGTGCCGCCGATCACGGCGGCGAGCCGATCGGGATGCACCTCGCGAAGCTCGAACGTCATGCTGTGCCGCTCCACGGCATCGCGGATCTCGTCCTGCGAGTAGGGGAGCGGCGGCCCGTCGGGCGTGCGGGCCTTCCAGTCGGCCGCGGTCTCGATCGCCCGCTTCGAGTAGTAGTCGCCGAGCGCGTGGCGGAGCGGCTCCTCGATCAGGTGGACGACGGGCCGGGCCACGAAGAACCCGAGCAGCACCGTGACCGCCAGCCCGGCCGCTGCCCGGATCAGGCAGGTGCGGAGTTCCTCCAGGTGCTCGCCGAACGTCATCGTCGAGGTCTGGAACAGGTCGTCGTCGGACGGGCGGGGCATCGGGTCGGTGGAACTCCGGGTCGGAACCCCCCGACTCTAGTTGCGATTTCCCCGAAACCCCAGTCCCGGCTGGAAACCCGCCCTGCGGCTGGTCGCCATGCGCTTCGAGCGGCCAGGCGGAGGGGCGGGGTGGGGCTGACGAGCCTTCGAGGATTTCGCACGCCGAGGCAGGGACCCTCGCAGGGCGCGGTGCGAAATCATCGGGCGAGGCACCCCACGCCGTCCCGCAGCCGGTGCGTCACTTCACGTCGAGGCCGTCAGGCGCCGTACTTGCCGAACCGCTGGGCGTGGGCCATGGCCAGGAGCATCAGGTGCCTGGCCGGGAAGATCCCGAAGCCGCCGCGGAGGCAGTCGCGCTCCGAGAAGCTCGTCAGCCCGTCGGGGCGGCAGGTGTCGGACACCAGCAGCGTCGGCACCGGATGCCA
>CAIKWU010000457.1 GCA_903831155.1 uncultured Planctomycetaceae bacterium
ACGGCGATGTTTTCGGCACCGCCGTCGGCGAGCTTCGTGAGCAGGCTCTTGCGGCCGGCCTCGGTGAGCACGAGCCGCCGTGGGCCGTCGCTCGCGGTGCCGTCGGGCCGCGCCGGGTCGATCACCACCGGGCAGAGCTCGTCGAGCGCGGTGCCCGCGAGCGACGCCTGCTCGCCCCGCCAGCCCGGCATGAAGACGAGGCCACTGGCCTGATACTCCACGAGGCCCTTGAGCAGCCGACAGTCCTCGTCGGTGAGCTGGCCCTCGCCCACCCCCACGTCGCCGAGGAACACGACGTCGTACTTCGAGAGCTCGTCGAGACCCGAGGGAAACTTCTGGATGTAATCCTTCGTGCCGCCGCCCCGCTTGGTGAGCCCCGGCTGAAAGAGGAGGCACGAGACCTCGACGCCCGGGTCGCGGGAGAGGGCGTTGCGGAGGTAGCGGTATTCCCACCGTGGCACCGTCTCCACCACGAGGACCTTGAGGTTCTCCTGCCGGATCGCGATCGGCGCCGTCCGCTCGTTGTTGTCGGGCAGGATCTCGCCCTGCTCGACGGGGATCGTGAGCGTGACCGTGTAGTCGCCCACCGCCGGCGGCGTCCAATAGATCCAGTCGGTGACGGTCGCCATCGGCGGCAGGCGGACCTCCTTCACGAGCTTCTCGCCGGTGCTCGTGGCGAGCGTGGCCACCACCACCCGCTCGGTCGGCAGCGACGAGACGACGGTGAAGGGCACGCGGACCGGCTTTCCGGCGACGCCCATCGTGGGGCAGTCGAGGCTCGTGAGGTCGAGGTCGGGGAGCTTCGTGGGGCTGCCCGCGGGCACGGCGTAGACCGGCACCTGCGCGAGCCTGAGCGTCTGCGCGGCGTCGAGCGGCGGCCGGCCCTTGTTCCAGTCGCCGTCGCTGGCGAGCACCACGGCCCGGAGGGCGGCAAACCGCTCGGCCACCTGGGCGAGTGGTTCGGCCAGGTCGGTGGCCGTGCCCGGTGGCGCCGTGGCCACCGGCTCGACCACCACCTGAAACCGGCCTTCCAGCGGCTTCCAGAAGCCGCTCTCGGCGAGCGGGGCCACCACCTCACGCCGCGTCCGCGGGGTCGCCGTGGCGTTGCCGTCGGTCGCGACCACGTCCTTCGTGTCCATGCTTCGCGAGGCGTCGTGGAGCACGACCACCGTCGGCTTCTCGTCGGGGCGATACTCCTCGACCCACTCGGGCTGGTTGAGGAGCACGGCGACGAGCGTCGCGATCGCCACGCGGAGGAGTTCCACGAGGCCGGTGCCGGCCGCAAAGCCGCTTCGCCGCCAGGTCAGAAAAGCGACGACGAGCGTGGCGAGCACGAGCGCCGCGGAGATGCCGATCGTCCACGGCGTCGTGAAGAATCGCAGCGCCTGCTCGTTCATGCCGCGGTCTCCAGCGGCCGCGGCACCTTCGCCGCCCGATCGGCCGACGCGGGCCGTGGCAGGCTCAAGAGCCCTTCGCCGACGAGCGCGACGAGCATCGCGATCAGAAACGCCCGCCAGATCTCCTGCACGAGGCTGGTCGTGTCGCCGGCCGTGCCGGTGATCCTCGTGAACGAGAGGCCGCGAAAGAGCCCGTCGATCCGCTCATCGGCCACCGGCACCGACGCATCCTCGGCGGCGGGCCGATTGACCGCCACGAGCCGCTCGCCGCAGGAAAACACTCCGGCGTGGAGACCAGCCTCGGTCGAGGGCGACCCCGTCTCGCCGGCGAGCCGCGACCAGCCGCCGCCACACGATGCCGCGACGGCCGCGGCCGTCGGGCCCGCATCGGCCTGCCGGGCGTTGCCGAGCGAGGCGAGGCCCCGGTCGATCGCCCGCTGGACGACGGCATAGAGCACGATCCCCTCGGCGGCGAGCGACGAGTCGCGGGGGGCGGGCGTGGTGGCCACGAACGTGACGCGGTCGTCGCGGCTCGACCGGGCCACGAGCGGCGCCGCCCCCGGCAGCGAGGCCAGCGGCACGAGATCGCCCGCGAGGCTGCACGACCGCCGCACCTCGACGTCGCCCAGGGGCAGGGCCGAGCCGGCGAGCGTATTGGCCAGCAGATCCTGATCGGTCCGCCACGACTCGGCCGCAACCGGCTTGGCATGCTCGGTCCACTCGCCCCACGCGCAGCCGGCGAACTCGGCGGCCGACGCCCGCTCCGGCGGGAAGAACACGACCTGCCCGCCGCGGTCGAGGAAGCCCCGCACGAGCTCGGCGTCGCGGCCCTCCGGGAGCGGGCCCTGCCAGAGGATCGCGGCGGCTGAATCCCAGGCCGCCGCCGGCAGGCCGCCGGGGGGCACGAGGTCGACCGGCGCCGCCGCCTTGTCGGGGGCGATCGCCGCCACGAGTTCGAGCACGCGGCCCGCGGCCGGATCCTCTGCCACGACGAGCGACCGCCGCGGCGGCGGCTCGTCGTAGACGAAGAAGAACTGGTTGTCGGCGAGGTCGGCATCGGCCGGGATCGAGACCGTGCCAAACCCCTTCGTGGCCGCCGATCGCTCGAGCGGGATGACGTGGTTCTTGAGCACGGCCTCCCGGCCGGCGAGCTCGACGTCGACCGAGGTCGCCACGCCGCCAATCTCGAACTTGACGGGTATCGTCGTCCGCTCGCCGTCTTCCTGCCGCGTGACCGTCACCGTGACCACGAGCCGGCGGTCGCGGCCGAGCGTCTCGAGCCGCACGTTCGAAACGCGGACCGCCACGTTGCCCTGCGCCGGCGTGGCGTAGGAGAGCAGCTGCACGCGGACCTGCTGCGGCAGCTTGGCGAGCGCGTCGCGGATGCCGCTCCAGCCGCCGTCGTCGGGCTTCCAGTCGTTGCCCCGCTGATCGGAGCAGATCCAGATCTCGGTCGTACCGGCAGCGTTCTCGCGGATGAACTCATAGGCGCTCTGCAGCAGCGCCGGCAGGTCGGCCGCCGCCGCCACGGGGCCGGCGGTGGCAAGCTCGGCGATCGCCTCGGGCGACGCCACCTCCTCGGGTCCCCGTGCGGGATCGCTCACCACCATCACGCGGCCCGCCCGCAGCGTGGCGAGCGACGCCGCGAGCTGCCGCCGGCCGGTGTCGAGCTTCGAGGCGCCCCCCGCAGCCGCCACGGCCTGCATGCTCGGGCTGCGATCGAGGATCACGATCGCCGAGTCGGGCCGACCGCCGGCGGCAAGCGCGAGCCAGCCCCGCGAGAGCGGCCGGCCAACCGCGAGGATCACCGCCGCGACGGCGAGCATCCGCAGCGCCATGATCAGCCAGTGCCTGAGTCGCGAGTAGCCCCGCGAGAGCGCCTTGGCCGCCAGCAGAAACTGCATCGCCGCCCACGGCACCGTCTGGAACCGACGCTGGTTGATCAGGTGGATGATCAGCGGCAGCGCCACCAGCGGCAAGGCTGCAAGCACCCACGGCTGGAGGAACGTCATCGCAAGCCCCTCCCGGCCGCACGGCCCACGAGGAACCGCGCCAGCACCTGCTCGTAGGGCTCGTCGGTGACGATCCGGTGGTAGTCGATCGCCGACTCGAGCACCACGCGGCGGAGGCTCTCGAGCCAGGCCTCGAGCGCGGTGTGGTAGCGGTCGGTGATGTCGATCGGATCGGCGAAGATCGCGCCGCCCCCCTCCATGTCGAGAAACCGCGTCGGCCGCTGGAACTGGAAGGCGAGCTCCTGCGGATCGAGCAGGTGAAAGGCGGCCACGTCGTGCCGGCGGAACCGGAGGTGGCTGAAGGCGGTCGCGAGCGATTCGGGGTCGCAGAAGAGATCCGACACGATCGCCACCACCGCCCGCTGCCTGGTCGTCTCGGCGATCTCGTGGAGCACCTCGGGAAGCCGCGTGGGCCCCGAAGGCTTCGCCTCCTCGAGCACGTCGAACACGAGCCGCAGGTGTGCCGGGCTCCGCCGCGGCGGGAGCGTCCGCACGATGCCGTCGGCCACGCAGGTGATGCCGACCGCGTCGCCCTGCTGGCTGGCGAGGTAGCCCAGGGCGGCGGCGATCCGCCGGGCGTACTCGATCTTCGTGATCCCGCCGGAGGAATAGTCCATCGAGCCCGACGTGTCGAGCACGAGGCAGAGCCGGAGGTTCGTGTCGGCCTCATACTCCTTCACGTAGTGGCGATCGGAGCGGCCGAAGGCCCGCCAGTCGAGCCGGCGGAGGTCGTCGCCCGGCACATACTTGCGGTACTCGGCGAACTCCACGCTCGAGCCGCGGTGGGGGCTCGCGTGGCGGCCCGACACGCTGCCGACCATCGGCCGTCGCGCCAGCAGCGGCACCGCCGCCAGCCGCGCGAGCACGGCGGGGTCGAGGAACGAACGTGGCTGTCGGTCGGTGAACATGCGGCTGCCCCGGCGTGGCGTGGCGGGCCTACGCCTGCTCCGCGACGGTTTCCTTCACCAGCCGGGCCACGATCTCCTTGGCGTCGATCCCCTCGGCCTGCGCGGCGAACGTGGTGATGATCCGGTGGGTGAGCACCGGCGCGGCCACCGCCTCGACGTCTTCGAGGCGAACCATGTAGCTGCCGGAGAGGGCGGCCCGCGACTTGGCCCCGAGGATCAGGTTCTGCACCGCGCGGGGGCCCGCGCCCCAGCTCACAAGCGGCTTGAGCCACGCCGGCGCCGAGTCGCCCTTGGGCCGCGTCTTGCGGACGAGCCTGGCGGCGAAGCGGTAGATGTGGTCGGGCACCGGCACGCGGCGGACGAGGTTCTGGTAGTCGATGATCTCGGCGGCGGTCATCACGTGGTCGAGGGCCGGCGGGGCGTCGCCGGTGGTCGTCCGCGCGATCGCCACCTCCTCCTCCTCGCCCGGATAGTCGAGCTCGATCAGGAACATGAAGCGGTCGAGCTGGGCCTCCGGGAGCGGGTAGGTGCCCTCCTGCTCGACGGGATTCTGCGTGGCGAGCACGAAGAACGGCGGGTCGAGCCGCGAGGTCTTGCCGACGACCGTGACCTTGTGCTCCTGCATCGCCTCGAGCATCGCAGCCTGCGTCTTCGGCGGCGCGCGGTTGATCTCGTCGGCGAGCACGATGTTGGCGAACACGGGGCCGGGCACGAAGTGGAACTCGCGGCGGCCGTCGGCCGTCTCCTGAAGGATGTCGGTGCCGGTGATGTCCATCGGCATGAGATCCGGCGTGAACTGGATCCGGCTGAAGTTCAACGACACGCACTCGGCGAGCTTGCCGACGAGCAGCGTCTTGGCGAGGCCGGGCACGCCCATCAAAAGCGCGTGGCCGCGGGCGAAGAGGCAGATCGTGAGCCGCTCGATCGTCTCCTCCTGGCCGATGATCACCCGGGCGAGCTCCTTGCGAAGCCGTCCGTAGACGCCGCGGAGGCGGTCGAGGGCGGCGACGTCGTCGGCACCGAGATCGTGGACGGGGGGGAACGCAGTCGACATGAGGGCCTCCAAGACTCGGCTGGGCGGACCGATCGTTCGCCCCGCAGGACGCACCGCCCCCGGCAAGTATGTCCCAAACCGGCGACGGTTTCGCGGGGCCGCCGGCCGACGGCGCAATCACCGGCCGGCGGCGACGTTTCCGTGGGGTCTGCCAGTATCATGCCGGACCCGCGCCCGAACGGCCTGACGGCCCTCGCACACCCGTGTTTCACCCACGAAACCCTCGATTCACCACATGAAGATCCTCGTCACCGGCGGTGCCGGGTTCATCGGCAGCCACATCGTCGATTCGCTGCTCGCCGAGGGCCACGCGGTGGCGGTGCTCGACGACCTCTCCACGGGCTCCCGCGACAACCTGCCGGCCGGCGTTGCCCTGCACGTGGCCGACATCACCGACACCGCCGCCGTCCGGCAGGTGTTCGCCGCCGAGCGGCCCGATGCGGTCTGCCACCAGGCGGCCCAGATGTCGGTGAGCCGCTCCGTTCGCGAGCCGCTGTTCGACGCCCAGGTCAACTGCCTCGGCCTGATCAACGTGCTCGATGCGACGGTGGCTGCGGGCTGCTCCCGGGTGGTGTTCGCGTCGAGCGGCGGGGTGCTCTACGGCGAGGTCACGCACCCGGCCCCGGAGTCGACTCCCGCCAACCCGGTGAGCCCCTACGGCATCACGAAGTGGGTGGGCGAGCGATACCTCGCCTTCTACGCCGCCGAACACGGTCTGACGGCGGTGGCGCTTCGCTACGCGAACGTCTATGGGCCGAGGCAGAACCCGCACGGCGAGGCGGGCGTGGTCGCGATCTTCTGCAAGAAACTCCTCGCGGGCCAGGCGTCCACGATCAACGGTGACGGCCGCTACGTCCGCGACTACGTCTATGGTTCCGACGTGGCGCGGGCCAACGTGCTGGCGCTCGCGGCGACCGACCGCTGCCCGCCCGGCACCCTCACAAGCCTCAACATCGGCACCGGCATCGGCACCGACGTCGTCGAGCTCGAGGCCCTGATCCGTCCCGCCGTCGCATCCGCCGCCCGGGCCCGCGGCCGGGCGGTGGCGACACCGCCGCCGATGCACGGCCCCGCGCGGCCCGGCGACCTGCGGAGCAACCTCGTCGATGCGTCGCTCGCGGCGTCGGTCCTCGGCTGGCGGCCCGCCGTGCCGCTCCCGGAAGGCATCGCCCGCACCGCCGAGTGGTTCGCCGAGAGGGCCTGAAACCCCCTGCGGCCGCCGGGCAAATCGCCGTTTCATGGCGCCGCGACGGCTGCTACCGTCCCGGCCCCATGCACAACCCTGCCCCCCCCACCTCGGCCGAGCGGACCGCGTTGATCTGCGGGATCGGCGGCCAGGACGGGGCCTACCTCGCCCGGCACCTCCTCGGCCTGGGCTACGCGGTCGTCGGCACCAGCCGCGACGCACAGGCGGGACGCTTCACGGGACTCGAGCGGCTCGGCATCCGTGACCGCGTGCAGCTGGTGTCGATGTCGCTGATCGACTTCCGCTCGACGTTCCAGGTGGTCAAGCGGGCCCAGCCTGACGAGATCTACAACCTCGCCGGCCAGACGTCGGTGGGGCTCTCCTTCGACCAGCCGGTCGAGACCTTCGAGAGCATCGTCGTCGGCACGATCAACCTGCTCGAGGCGATCCGCATGCTCGGCCGGCCGATCAGCCTCTACAACGCGGGCAGCTCCGAGATGTTCGGGAATGCCGGCGACGAGCCGGCGAGCGAGCGAACGGTGCTGAAGCCACGCAGCCCCTATGGGATCGCCAAGGCGACGTCGTTCTGGCAGATCGCCCAGTACCGCGAGGCCTACGGGATCCGCGCCGCCACCGGCATCCTCTTCAACCACGAGAGCCCGTTGCGACCCGAGCGGTTCGTGACGCAGAAGATCGTGGCCGCGGCCTGCCGGATCGCCGCCGGCGAGCAGCAGATGCTTTCGCTCGGCGACCTCTCGGTGCATCGCGACTGGGGCTGGGCCCCGGAGTACGTCGTGGCCATGCACCGGATGCTGCAGCTCGACGTGGTGGAGGACCTGGTCATCGCCACCGGCCACACGCACTCGCTGGAGGAGTTCGTGGAGAAGGCCTTCGCGGCCGTGGGGCTCGACTGGCGGCGGCACGTGGTCCGCGACCCGAAGCTCGTCCGCCCGACGGAGATCGATCGAGGCCGCGCCGACACCCGCCGCGCCACCGAGCTCATCGGCTGGACCGCCCGCCACGCCATGCCCGACGTGGTGCGGATGATGGTCGAGGCCCGGCGGGCCGAGCAGCCCGCCGGCCGTCGAGCCGCCTGACGCCCCCGCGAGGGGTCACTGGTCGGCGAGGCCGGCCACCGCCCCCGCCGCGATCCGCCGCATCAGCGACGGCGACTGCAGGTATTCGGGCAGGGCGTGCCGCAGGCCCACCACGGGAGCCGCGTCGGTCGAGCTGAACTCGACTCCGGTGGGCACCCAGCGGCGCGACATCCCCGCCACCCCGAGCGCGTCGGCATCGGTCTCCCGGTCGAGATGCGGGAACATCCGCAGGGCGATGTCGCGCGAGTTGATCAGGAGCGTCAACCGCTGGACGGAGGAGGTGGCGGACCCGTAGGCGCCCCGCGGCGCCAGGGCGTCGTACCGCATCGCCGGGGCGACGAGCACCAGGTGCGTCCGTCCTTCCCGAGCCCCCCACGGCACGTCTGTCGCCGTTGCGGGGTTGGTTGCCAGGTCGTCGAGCGCCTCCGCGGCGATCAGGGCACCGAGGCTGTAGCCGATGAGCGCCACCGGCTGCGACGACGGCACGCGGCCGAGCAGCCAGGCGAGGTAGTGGCCGTCGGCCGAGGCGCGGCGGTAGTTGTCGCGGCTCGAGTCGATCAGCCGTCCCCGCTGCTGGCTCGGCCACGAGAAGACCACCGTCCGCACCGGCACGTGGCAGGTCGCGTCGAGGCGGTTGGCGATCGAGACGCCCTGCGACTTCGCCTCCGACGACTCGTAGCGGTTGCCGTGGATGAAGAACACCAGCGGCCGACTCGGGTCGTCGAGCAGGTCGTCGAGCGTGGCCCGCTCCCAGCGTCCCTCGATGCGTCGCTCGACGTCGAACTCCGCGTGGGCGGGGAGGCCGCAGATCCCCGGCAGCCGCCGCGTGCTCACCACCCAGACGTCGCTTGCGGGGCAGGGGATCACCGCCGGCCGCGGCCCTTCGCCGAGGCCCGACGCGCCGACCGGAAGTGCGGCCAGCGCCGCGGCCAACGCGGCCGCCACCGTGATCAGCGGCGACACGCGGAGGATGCCTGCGGGGCACATGGAGGAGTTGCTTCTGGCGACTGGGAGTGAGGACATGGGTGTGACGTGTGTGTTGCCGCCGGCCGCTGCGTTGCAACTCTAGCACCGGTTGCCGCACCATCTTTCGCAGCCCGGAGAGTCGTTCCGCGACGCTACGACCGTCACGACCGTCGGCCCGGGCACGACCGCCTGGTCGAGCCGAAAAAAAACCCCGCTCCGTCAGGCCGCGCCGCCAGCGTGAGGTACGGTTTCGGTGGCGTCGGCGACGCCGCACGCGGTGCCCCCGACCGCCTGCCCCTTCCGCTCCGCAGAGGAGATCGAGTCATGGCTCGTGCGTTGTGTCTGGCGATCGCGGTCGCGAGTCTCGCGGCCGCCCCGGGGTGCAGCAGCTGCTTCGGCAGCAGCTGCCGCCGTCCGTCGTTCATGGAGTTCCGCTCGTGCGGCTCGCCCGCGCCGGCTCCATGTGCGGCTCCCGCGCCCGCCTGCGGCCCGACCTGCGAGCCCGCCTGCGGCCCGGCCTGCGAGTCGGCCGCGCCCTGCTGCGAGGGCGGCATGTCGTCGCCGGCCGGAGCACCGATCGTCGGGCAGCCCGGCACGTTCAGCTGACGCCGCCTCAGGTGCCGTCCGGTCCGGAGGGGCCGCGGCACCGACCAACCCGTTCCCCCTCCGGTGACGCGCCGTTCTCGCCGGCCACGCGTCGGGCAAGCGACACGCTGTGTGTCCGCTCCCGATTCGAACGGCTCGTCACCGGGGGGGGATCGCGTTTTTCAGGGCGGTATACTCGCCGGCTTCGCCCCCCGGAGCCGCCATGTTCGAGTCGCTGTCCGCATCGCTGTCGTCCGCCATCAACTCGCTCCGCGGCCGCGGCAAGCTGACCGAGGCCAACATGCGGGAGGGCCTCTCCGCGGTGCGGACCGCGCTGCTCGAGGCCGACGTCGCCTACGACGTGGCCGACGGGTTTCTCACGCGGGTCGTCGACGGCGCGGTGGGCGCGAAGGTGCTCGAGTCGCTCGACCCGGCCCAGCAGCTCGTCGGCATCGTGCACCATGAGCTCGTCGGCCTGATGGGGCCGGTGGACCACTCCCTCCACCTTCAGAGCGGCACGACCACGATCCTGATGCTCTGCGGCCTGCAGGGCTCCGGCAAGACGACCTCGTGCGCCAAGCTCGCCCGGAAGATCAAGGAGCAGGGCAGGGGGGTGATGCTCGTCGCGGCCGACCTCCAGCGTCCCGCCGCCATCGAACAGCTCTCGGTGCTCGGCCGCCAGCTCGGCATCCCGGTGCACACCCCGGCCGACATGCCCGGGGGCAGCGGCGATCCGGTCGCGGTCTGCAACGCCGGCGTGGCCCGGGCAAAGAAGGAAAACGTGTCGGTCGTGATCCTCGACACCGCCGGCCGGCTGGCGATCGACGAGGAACTGATGCAGGAACTGGCCAGGATCGACCGCACGGTCGGCCCCGACCAGGTCTACCTCGTGGTCGACGCGATGACCGGCCAGGACGCCGTGAAGAGCGCCAAGTCGTTCCACGACGCCCTCGAGCTCGACGGCATCATCATGACGAAGCTCGATGGCGACGCCCGCGGCGGCGCGGCGCTCTCCGTGAAGAGCGTGACGGGCGTGCCGATCAAGTTCATCGGCACCGGCGAGCAGATCGAGGCCCTCGAGGATTTTCATCCCGAGCGGATGGCCGGCCGGATCCTCGGGATGGGCGACGTGGTCTCGCTCGTCGAGGAGGCGCAGCGGAAGTTCGACCAGGAGGAGATGAAGCGGCAGGAGGAGCGGCTGAAGGCGGGCGAGTTCACGCTCGACGACTTCAAGAAGATGCTCCTCCAGACCCGCCGGCTCGGGCCCCTCGGCAAGGTGCTCGGCATGATTCCGGGCATGGGCGGCATGCAGGAGATGCTCGGCGGTGCCGACCTCGAAAAAGACATGAACCGGCTGTTCGGGATCATCGACTCGATGACACCCGACGAGCGACGCAATCCGACGCGGATCGTCGACCAGTCGCGGCGCCGACGGATCGCCACGGGCGCCGGGGTCGAACTCCAGGAGGTGAGCGACCTCGTCAAGCAGTTCGACGGCATGGCGTCGATGATGAAGGGAATGGCCGGCCTCGGCATGCGGGAGCGGATGCAGCAGGTGCAGCGGCTGCAGGCACAGCTCCAGAATCCGAACGCCCGGATCGCCAAGCCGAAGGGCGACACCGGCCGGCGGCTTACGGCCGACGAACGGCGGAAGCTCAAGAAGCAGCGAGAGAAGGACGCCCGCCGCAAGCGGCGCGACGGCAGGGACTGACCAGGCCCGGGCTGCCCGGCACCCCGGTTTTGACCGGAAATCGCCGAAAACGTGGGGAGTCTTGGCGGGTCTTGGGTTCCGGCCGACGCCGGCTACCATAAGGGGCTCGACGCTCCCCGAGCATTCCCTGGCTTTTTGGAGATTCCCGACCGTGGCTGTGGCGATTCGAATGAAGCGAATGGGCCGGAAGAACCGTGAGTACTACCGCATCTGCGCGACCGACCGGCGCAGCCCGCGCGACGGTCGCGTGATCGAGGAGCTCGGCACCTACGATCCGCACGTGTCCGAGACCGACGCCCGCTGCACGCTCAACGGGCCGCGGGTCGACTACTGGATCTCGGTCGGCGCCCAGCCGAGCGACGCGGTCCGCGTGCTCATCAAGAAGTACGGCACGAACGGCACCCACCTCACGCAGATGGAGGCCGCCCGGGCGAAGCTCGCGATGCCCCGCATCATCCCCGATCCGGGCGAGCCCGCGTTCGTGCCCACCCCCAAGACCGAGCCCGCTGCCGAGGTGGCAGCCGCCGAAGCGCCGGCAGCCGAGGCCGTCGCCGAAGCGACCGCCACCGAACCCGTTGCGGAAGCCCCTGCCGAAGAGCCGAAGGCCGAGTGAGCGTGAGTCGCTCCGCTCCCGCCGTCACCGGCGGCCGGACGACCGCGCCGATCGAGTCGCCGCCATGCGCATCGACATCGTCACGCTGTTTCCCGACATGTTCACGAGCTTCCTCGACGGAAGCCTGCTCGGGGCCGCGCGCCGTGCCGGCCTGATCGACGTCCGGCTGACGGACATCCGTGGCTTCGCCGAGGGCCCGCACCGTCAGGTCGACGACAGGCCCTACGGCGGGGGGCCGGGGATGCTCCTGATGCCCGGCCCGGTCGTGTCGTGCGTCGAGGCAGTCCAAGCCGATGAAGCCGCTCCCGGACGCGCGTTCCTGTTGACGCCCGGCGGACGCCCCCTCGACCAGTCGGTCGTCGAGGAGCTCGCGTCGCTCGAGCGGATCGTGCTGGTGTGCGGCCGCTACGAGGGCTTCGACGCCCGGATCGGGAAGACGCTCGCCGCCGAGGAGCTCTCGATCGGCGACTACGTGCTTTCGGGGGGCGAGGTCGCCGCCATGGTGGTCGTCGATGCCGTCGCCCGGCTGCTGCCCGGCGTGCTCGGCCACGCGGAGAGCGCAGGCCAGGACTCGTTCTCGGGGGCCGACCGGCTCGTCGAGGGCCCTCAGTACACCCGGCCGCGGGAGTTCCGCGGCCTTGCCGTGCCCGAAGTCCTGCTCTCGGGCGACCATGGCCGCATCGCCTCGTGGCGGCGCGAGCAGGCCGTCGCGGCCACCGAGAAGCGGACCCGGCCCCACGCCAACCACGCCCCGAGCCACTCGTAGAAGCCAGAAAAAGGAGCCCCATCGTGAGTCGCAAGCTGCTTGCCGCCGTCGAGGCCTCGAGCCTCAAGCCCGAAACCGCCCGCTTCGAGATCGGCGACACCGTCGATGTCCACACCAGGATCCTCGAAGGCGAGAAGGAGCGGATCCAGATCTTCAACGGCGTGGTGATCGCCAAGAGCGGCGCCGGCAGCCGCGAGATGTTCACCGTCCGCCGGATCGTGGCCGGAGAGGGCGTGGAGCGGAAGTTTCCGATCCATTCGCCGAAGATCGCCAAGATCGAGGTGAAGCGGTCGGGCGTGTCGCGGCGGGCCAAGCTCTACTACCTCCGCGACCGGTCCGGCAAGTCGACGCGGCTTCGCGAGAAGCGTGACGACGTGGTGGCCGAGAAGCCGGCCGCCGGCAAGGCCAAGAAGGCGGCGGCGACCACCTGACGCGGGAGCCTTCGCGTGGCGTCATCTCCGCGCGACGAACTCGGCCGCCACGGCGAGGATGAGGCGGCGAAGTACCTTCGCGGGCTCGGCTACCGGATCGTCGGCCAGCGGGAGAAGGTCCTTCGCGGCGACATCGACATCGTCGCCCTCGACGGCCGTACGGTCGTGTTCGTCGAGGTTCGCACCCGCTCCGACACGGCGCATGGGCACCCCGCCGAGACGGTCGGTTTCGCGAAGCAGAGGCGGCTCGCGACGCTCGTCAACGCCTACATCAGGCGGCACCGGCTCGAGGACCAGAGCGTGCGGATCGACGTGGTGGCGGTCACGTTCGACGCCGCCGGCCGGCCCGTCGTCGAGCACTACCAGAACGCGTTTGACGACCCGCTGTGAACCACGAACTCGCCTGGAGGCGGCCCGCCGGCCTCCGCTCAGCGGGCGGGGACGAGATCGGGCAGTTCCTCCGGCCTCTGGAACACCGTGAGGAGGTTCTGGGGAAGCCGGCGGGAGAGCCGGGCGAGCCGCTCGCGAACCTTGGCCCGGGGAGACTTCGCCGGGACCTCGCGGATCAGGATCCCCGCCACCTGCTCGGGGCGGCGGCGGGCGACCGAGGCATAGATCTCGGGGTCGCGCTCGCCGGAGTCGCCCACCAGCACGAACCTTCGGCCCGGGAAGTCGTCGAGAATCCTCTCGATCGACCGTCGCTTGCCCCGCTTCCGCAACGGCAGCCTCCCGAGGGGAGTGGAGTCCTTGAGCCGGAAGAGCTTGAGATGCATCGACCCCGCGGGAAGACCCACCCCGCCGAGGAACCGGCAGAGGCAGTCGGAGAGCTGCCACGGGCTGCTCGATACGTAGTGAAAATCGATTCCGGCCTGCTGCCATCGGCGATACACCTCCGGCATTCCCTCCACCGCGGTGAACTCGCGGAGCAGCGTGTTGCGGAGAAGTTCCCGCTTGTCCGCGACGTTCGTGAACTTCACGGTGTCGTCGATGTCGGAGATCACCGAAAGACCGCGCTCGGCCACGAGGTGCACGCACCCGGCCCCGGTCGGCACCCCATCTCCGTTGCCATCGTCCGGGTCGGCCACGCCGCCGTATTCGAGCCGGCGGCCGCCGACCTCGCCGGCGAGCGCATGGGCGGCGGCGAAGTCGTCGCCGAACTCCACCCGCGTCTCGAAGTGGCCCGTCTTGTCGGAATACCCGGCATCGATGGTCCGGTCGCCCAGTTCGATCGTCACCCGGTGGCCCGCGACCCGCCGGAACAGGAACATCTCCGCCCGGCGACGGAACACCTCGGAGGCCATCTGCTCGTCGTCGAGATCGAGCAGGCGACGGAGCACGGCAACGGCCAGCACGCGGCGCCGGCTCCGCTCGGGCAGCGGCCTGGCCACCATGCCGGCGATCCGCGCGGTCCAGCCTGCCGGCGTCCGGCTGGCGTAGGTGGGAAAGAACACGATCATGCCGCGGAAGACCGCCGGGGATGCTTGCAACCAAGGGGACCGCATCTTACAACGATCACGATCCCGACGGCCGGAACGAAAGGGCCGTGGGACTCTTGGAGGGACCGCATGGGCGTCAAGAAAACGGGCAAGGGTCGTCGCAAACTCGGGCAGAAGAAGCGGCGCATGCGGGCCCGGATCAGGCATCGCAAGGGCTGATCGCCCGGCCGCCCCCGAGCCGGCTGCCTCGCCGGCCCGACGCATCTGGCGCTCCCGACACGACCCGCAGGGTCTGCCACAGCCACCGCCGGAACTTCTCGATCTCCCCGCGCACGAAGTTGCCGCGCGACATCCGTGGGGTAGGTTTGCGTGGCCTTCGGCGACGTCCCTCCGGGATCGTCGCACCGGGGTGCGGTCTTTTGCCGCGTTGCTCCGGTCGCGAGCCGACGGCCTCGAGGAGACGAATCGATGCGGGCACGGATTTCGAGCGGGTGGCTCCTGGCGGCGGTGGCGGCGGTGGCGGCGACCGGCTGCAAGTCGCTCAACGAGCGCTACATCGCGATGGAGGTGTGGAAGTACGAGAAGTGCTTCGGGCATCTGCCGCCCGGGTTCACTCCCCCCGGAGCCGCACCGGCCGTGGCGGCCCCGCCCCGCGTCTGCGGCCAGCAGTCACAGTGCTGCGAGTCGGCCCCCGTGTCGGGCGGCTGCAACTCCTGCGAAGGAGGAGGCGGCATGATTCACGAGGGGGCACCGGTTGGCGTGGGCGTGCCGGTCGGCCCGGGAGGTTCGCCGGGGCCTGCCGCCGGCGCGACGCTGCCGACTCCCGCGGGAGTCACCGCCGGCAAGCCGGTGATCATCTCGGACGAAGTGGTGATTCCTTGATATACGGCTGCACCGCCATCCATGGCCGGTGCAGCCTTGAGGCAGGCGGGGCGAAGCCAAGGTTCGCCGCGCCCGCCAGGCCGCCATCCTGGCGGCCCTCAGCCGGCAAAGGCCCGACAGGGATTTGACGGCGCGAAACCAAGCGGCAGGCGGGGCGAAGCCAAGGTTCGCCGCGCCCGCCAGGCCGCCATCCTGGCGGCCCTCAGCCGGCAAAGGCCCGACAGGGATTTGACGCGGCAAAACCACGTCCCGCATCAGCCGAGCGTCTCGTCGGCGCCGGGAAACGCGCGGCGCTCCACGTCGGCCCGCCACCGTGCCAGGGCGTCGGCGATCGTCGACTTCGCGTCGGCATACTGACGGACGAACTTCGGCACGCGGTCGGGCGAGAGACCGACGAGATCGTGCATCACCAGCACCTGGCCATCGCAATCCGGGCCGGCACCGATCCCGATCGTGGAAACCGGAAGCGTCCGCGTGATCGTGGCCGCGACCGCACGCGGAATGCACTCGAGCACGACCGCACAGGCCCCGGCGTCGGCCGCCGCCCGGGCATCGGCGAGGAGCCTGTCCTCGTCCCGCTGCATGCGGTAGCCGCCGAGCTGGTGCACGGCCTGCGGCCGCAGGCCCACATGCCCCATCACCGGAATCCCGGCGGCCACGATCCCGGCGATCACCTCCGCCTGACCGGCCGTGCCCTCGAGTTTCACGGCCTGGCAGCCGGTCTCCTTGAGAATCCTCGCGGAGGCTTCGACCGCCGTCCGCACGCCGAGGTGCTGGAGCGGGAAGGGCAGATCGACGACCACCATGGCCCTCGTCGTCGCCCGGCTCACGATCTCGCCGTGGTAGATCATCTGCTCGAGCGTGGCCGGGATGGTGGACGATCGTCCTGCCACGACCATCGCCACGCTGTCGCCGACGAGCACGCAGTCGACTCCCGACTCGTCGGCAAGCCGCGCGGTCGGCCAGTCGTAGGCCGTGACCATGCTCAGCGGCCGGCCACGCTCCCGAGCGAGGGCCAGATCGAGCACCGTTACCCTCCGCGGTGCGGCGGATGGTCGGGTCATGACAGGCTCTTGAAAAAGGTGTCGAGGTCGCCCTCGTCGGGAGGCTCCACGGCGGGGGCGGGCCAACCGGCATCGCCGCCCGACCCCGGATCTTCACCCGCCGGATCGAGGAAGCCGAACTCACCTGCAGGCGACGAACCGCCATCGGTGTCGGCGAGCGGGACGGTCTTGTTGTCGTCAGGGTTGTCGGCCGCGGCCCCGGCGGGCATGGCCACCGCCGTCGTGCCGGACGTGCCGAACTCGACGCGAATCCGGTAGCCGCCGATCTGGATCAGCCCGCCCGACCGCACAGGCACCTCGGCATCGGGAGGGACTGGTTCCCCGTCGATCGAGGTTCCATTGGTCGACCCGAGGTCGCGGAGAAAGACCGCTCCGTCCCGCTCGAGGATCTCGCAGTGGCGACGGCTGACGTAGTCGGCCGGCAGTTTGATCGCGACATCGTCGGCCCGGCCGACGACCGCCGGCAGGCGGCGAAACTTGTCCCGGTTGGGACTTCCCGGCTTCGCGAGGATGACGAAACGAACGTCCACGAATCGACGGCCCGGGTGTCGCGGGGCGGCCGGCAAGCGGTGACCGCCGAACCGAAAACTGCCTGATTCTACAACGGCCCGCCGCGGCACCAATCGCCAGGTCCAGGCCCCCCTCAAATCCCCGCGGGGTGTGCCGGGTGACCTTGCGGCGCCTCCCCCCGCCCCTATAATCGCGGGGCTTTCCTGGAGCGTCTGGCCCAACCGAGATTCGGTGGCCAGCCACGTCGCCGGGTGGCACCACCTGCGGGTGTAGCTCAGTTGGTAGAGCACCACGTTGCCAACGTGGTTGTCGTGGGTTCGAATCCCATCACCCGCTTTGTTCCGAGTGTCGGCGTCGGCCGGGCTTCCGGTTCAGGCGTCGGCTGGGGTTCCCGGGTTTTGCCCGGGAGGATGCGGTATCATCGCCGCCCTCGCTCCATATCGCTCTTTCCCGGTGACGCCCCCGTCGACGGGTCCCGCGTCCTTTCCGAACATTCCCCGCCCCTCGTTCCGGAATCGTCCATGTCCGCGTCCGATGCATCCGCCGTCGCCACCCCCGATGCCACCGAAGGCCCCAAGCCGCTCTCGCTCGACGTCGCCGTCGAAAACGTCTCGACCTGCCAGCGGCGGGTGAAGGTGACGATCCCCCGAGGCGACATCGACCGGTATCGGGACGAGGCGATCGGCGACCTGATGCCGACGGCTCTCCTGCCGGGCTTCCGGCCGGGCAGGGCTCCGCGGCGGCTCGTGAGCAGTCGCTTCAAGTCGGAGCTCTCCGACCAGATCCGCTCCAAGCTGCTCACCGACGCGATGTCGCAGGTGTCCGAGCAGCAGAAGCTCTCGCCGATCAGTGAGCCCGATCTCGACGTCAACGCCGTTCTCCTCCCGGACGAGGGGCCGATGACGTTCGAGTTCTCCATCGAGGTCCGGCCGGAGTTCGATCTCCCGCAGTGGAAGGGCCTGGCGATCTCGAGGCCTGCCCGCGACATCACCGACGCCGACGTCGACGAAGCACTCGCCGGACACCTCCGGGAACGGGCCCGCTTCGTGCCGCACGACGGCTCGCCGGCCGCCGGGGACCTGATCGTCGCGAAGCTGGTGTTCAAGGATGGCGACCGCGTGCTCTCCGAGGCGGATGAGGCCGAAATCATCGTCCGTGACCGGCTGTCGTTCGCCGACGCCGAACTGCCCGGCTTCGCGAAACTCGTCGCCAAGGCCAAGCCCGGAACGAACGTCACGACCACGGTGAAGGTGTCGGACGAAGCCGCCCTCGACGACGTCCGCGGCAAGGACGTGACGATGGAGCTCACCGTGCTCGACGTGAAGCGGCTCGAGCTTCCCGAGATGACGCCGACCCTGCTCGAGGAACTCGGCGGCTTCGACTCCGCCGAGGCCCTCAAGGATGCGGTCCGCAAGCAACTCGAAGGCCAGCTCGAGTGGCACCGCCGTCGGCAGGTCCGCCAGCAGGTCGCCAGCGCCCTGACATCGTCGGCCTCGTGGGACCTTCCCCCCTCGCTCCTGCGGCGGCAGGCCCAGCGGGAACTCGAGCGGGCCATTCTCGAACTGCGGCGCAGCGGGTTTGACGACGACTCGATCCGTCGCCACGTCAACGAACTGCGGCAGAGCGTGATGGCGAGCACAGGCCGGGCCCTCAAGGAGCACTTCATCCTCGAGCGGATCGCGGAGGACGAGGGCATCGCCGATACGGCTGCCGACTACGACGAGGAGATTCGTGCCGTCGCTGCCCAGTCGGGCGAGTCGCCCCGCCGCGTCCGGGCAAGCCTCGAGCGCCGCGGGCTGATGGATGTCCTCCGCAACCAGATCATCGAGCGGAAGACGATCGACCTGATCACCTCGCACGCCTCCTTCAAGGACACGCCGTTCGAGTTCTCCCGACCTGATGCCGAGGCGATCGACCACGCCGTGTGCGGCATGGTGGTTGGCGAGGAGGAGATCCCGGTCGCCACGCAGCCCGAGCCAGCGGCCCGTCCCGGCCAGCGGAGCTAGCCGGCGGCCGAACGGACCGCCGAATCGCCCATCCCCCCAGGCGCAGACCATGCCTCACCACGATCAGCACTCGTCGTCGTTCTCCCCCGCTCCGATCCGCGCCGCCTCGGCCTCGTCCGCCTACCGCGACTATCAGCGGCAGCGGCAGATGACGCTCGGTGACCTGCTGCTCGAGAACCGGATCATTCTCCTGCAGGGAGAGATCTACGACGGCAACGCCAACGAACTGGTGATGAAACTGCTCTACCTGCAGAGCGAGAACCGTCGGAAGGACATCCACTTCTACATCAACTCGCCCGGTGGCAGCGTCACGGCGACGATGGCGATCTACGACACGATGCAGATCCTCTCCTGCCCGGTGGCGACCTACTGCGTGGGCCTCGCAGCCAGCGGCGGCGCCGTGCTGCTCGCCGGCGGCGCCAAGGGCAAGCGGTTCGTGCTGCCGCACGCCAAGGTGATGATCCACCAGCCGTACGGCCAGGTGGGCGGGCAGGTGAGCGACATCGAGATCCAGGCCGACGAGATCATCAAGACGCGGACCGTGCTCAACGAGATCCTCGCACACCACACCGGCCAGCCGATCGATCGGATCGCAAAGGACACCGACCGCGACCGGTACCTCTCCGCCACCGAGGCGAAGGAGTACGGGCTGGTCGACGAGATTCTCACCAAGCCGCCGGTCTCCGCCGATGAGAGCGAGAAGGACTGACCCGCGGCACGCCCCACCCCGAGCGACCACGCCATGCCCCTGATTCCCTACGTGATCGAGAAGAGCGGCCGCGAAGAGCGGGCGATGGACATCTATAGCCGTCTGCTCAAGGACCGCATCGTGTTCCTGGGCACGCAGGTGAACGACGAGGTCGCCAACGCGATCGTCGCCCAGATGCTCTTCCTCCAGTCCGACGATCCCAAGAGCGACATCCACCTCTACATCAACTCGCCCGGCGGGAGCGTGACGGCTGGGCTCGCCATCTACGACACCATGCAGTTCGTGACCTGCGACGTGGCCACGTACTGCATCGGACAGGCGGCGTCGATGGGCGCGGTGCTGCTCGCCGCCGGTGCGGCCGGAAAGCGGCGGGCGCTGCCGAACGCCCGGATCATGATCCACCAGCCGCTCGCGGGCATGGAGGGCACGGCGGAGGAGATCATGATCCACGCCAAGGAGTTCAAGAACATCAAGCACAAGCTCAACGGCATCCTCCTCAAGCACACCGGTCACCCCCTCGAAAAGATCGAGGAGGACACCGATCGCGACCGGTTCATGTCGGCCCAGGAGGCTCGGGACTACCGGCTGATCGACGAGGTGATCGAGCGGATGCCGACCGGCAAGGCCGGCTGACCCCGCGCGGGCCCCGTCGACTCGTTCCGGAGGCCGAACCGGTCCGGACGCCATCCGGCTCGGGTGGCCTGCTCGGCGGCCGTGGGCCCGCGGGGCTGCGATTCCCCGCGGATTCAAGGCCGATCCTGCCGTTGCGGGCCCGGCGCGACGTTTGCTAGCGTCCCGCCTCCCGGCGAAGACCGGGCGACGGCGTGACTGCCGGTGTCTGGCCCCGACGCCGACACCCCGGGCAGCCGCATGGAGGCGCTTCGATGTGGTGGCACGACCGATGCGAGCGGCACGCCAGCCGATGGACGGCCATCGTCGCGTTCTCGTGCGTCGTGGCCGCAGGCTGCAAGAGCGACCTGAGCCAGCAGCTGCTCGAGCGCGAACTCCGTTACCAGGAAGACCAGATCTACCAGCTGCAGGACGAGCTTCAGGAGAAGTGCGCGCATCTCGACAGCGTGACGTCCGAGAACGTGAGCCTCCGAAAACAGCTGGGGGTTTCCCCGGGTGACTCGCTGGGCCGATCGCGAAGCGGTGCCCCGCGCCCCGCGTCCGCTCCGATGGCCGTGCCCCCTGCGATCGAGATTCCCGAAGCGATCCGCCCGCCGTCACCCGCAACCACGCCGCTCGCACCGCCGACGCTCGACAACATCCCGCCGCTGCCCGTGAGGCCGTCGGCGGTTTCGGAGCCGACACCGCTCGCGCTCCCCGCGCCGGCCGATGCCGACGAGGCCCGTGTGCCCCTGCCGGTCGCCGTCCCGGTGTCCTACGATCAGTCGTTCTCGGACGGCCGGCCCGCGCGGCTGGTGGTCACCGCGGCGAGCACCTCCTGCTTCGACGACAACGGCGACGGCATCAGTGACGGAATCGCCGTGACGGTCGAGCCCCGCGATGCGGCCGAGAAGCTCGTGCCGGCCCCCGGCGCGGTCGAGGTCACGGTGTTCGACATCGCCGAACCGACCACGGCCATCGCCTCGTGGAGCTTCTCCTCCGAGCAGGCGGCCTCGCACTTCCGCCCGACGACACGGCTCCGCGGCCTGCACTTCCCGCTCCGCTGGAACGGCGTGCCGCCGCAGGCCGATCACGTCCGCGTGGTCGTCCGCATCACCGGCGCCGAGGGCGCGGTCCTCGAGACCGACGCCACCGTCCCGGCGAGATGATCCGGCGGCCCGCGCGGGGCTCGGGGCAGCCCCTCGCTCAGTTCATGCCGCACTGAGCGACGGGCTTCCAGCCGGCCATGGCTCCGCAAGGCCTTGCCGGCGTGCTTACAGCCCGCGGTCCTCGAGGAAGTTGAGCAGATCGGCGACACGGTTGGAGTAGCCCCACTCGTTGTCGTACCAGCTCACCACCTTCACGAAGTTGCCGAGGCCGATCGTGTCGACCGCCGAGAAGATCGAGCTGTGCGGGTCGCCCTTGAGGTCGGTCGACACAAGCTCCTTGTCGGTGTAGCGGAGGATCCCCTTGAGCGGCCCCTCGGCGGCCTTCTTCATGGCCGCGTTGATGTCGGCCGGCGACGCGTCCTTGCCCAGGATCGCCGTGAAGTCGACCACGCTCACCGTCGGCGTCGGCACGCGGAACGCCATGCCGGTGAACTTCCCCTGCAGGGCCGGAATCACCAGACCCACGGCCCGTGCCGCACCGGTGCTCGAGGGGACGATGTTGAGGGCCGCGGCCCGTGCATCACGCAGATCCTTGGCGGCCGTGTCGACCGTCTTCTGCGAGTTGGTGTAGGCGTGAACCGTGGTCAAGAGGCCCCGGTCGATGCCCCAGGTCTCGTGGAGCACCTTGGCCACCGGCGCCAGGCCGTTGGTGGTGCAGGAGGCGTTCGAGATCACGTGGTGCTTCTTGGGGTCGTACATCTCGTTGTTGACCCCGAGCACGATCGTCAGGTCCTCGTTCTTGGCAGGAGCCGAGATCACCACCTTCTTGACGCTGTCCCGCTTGTGCGCGACCGCCTTGGTGGCGTCGGTGAAGAAGCCGGTGCTCTCCACGACGATCTGCACGTCCTGGCTGCCCCACGGGATCGACCCGGGATCCTTCTCGGCGAACACGTGGATCTTCTTGCCGTCCACGAACAGGTCGTTGCCCTCGTAGCCGACCTTGCCCTTGAAGGGGCCGTAGTTGGAGTCGAACTCGAGGAGGTGGGCGTTGGTCTTGGCGTCGGTGAGGTCGTTGAGGGCCACCACCTGCACGTCGCCATTGAGGCCGTACTTCTCGTAGATGGCGCGGTAGGTGAGGCGGCCGATGCGACCGAAACCATTGATGCCGACGCGAATGGGCACGGCGAGTCTCCTGGGAAGCGTGTCTACGGGCCCGGCTACTCCGCTCCGTTGCGGACGCCGACGCCTTGTGTGGCGGGGCCGGGATGATACACGCCCCCGCCATAACCGCTCAAACGACGCACGTAGTGCGGCGGAAAGCAGGCCAGATGCGAGCCTGACGAGCCAAACCCGACAAGCCGAATCCGCCGGGCGGGCGGTGAAAGCCTCGGCTTCGGAAGGCAAGGATATGCCTACTCACCTCGACTTCCCCCGACCCGCCCGGCTGCCCGATCCTGAACGCGGCAGAGCTAGCACCGCGTTCAAGTGGACGTTTCAGCGAGGGGCTGCCAGTGCCCCGGGAGCCGGCGTTGCTTTCTCCGCGCAGCCACGATGGCGAAGCGGAGAAAGCATCGAGCGAGTGAAGGGCAGGATGCCCGTAGCGAGCGTCCGGCGACGGGGCACTGGCAGTCCCGAAGCTACCGCGATGGACAAACACAGGTTGAAAACCTGTGCTACTGAGGGAGCCCCGAGCCCCACCATGGA
>CAIKWU010000458.1 GCA_903831155.1 uncultured Planctomycetaceae bacterium
AAGACCGGCGCGGCGAAGCACATCGAGTCGATCCGATCGAGCACGCCGCCGTGGCCCACCACCAGCGTGCCGTAGTCCTTCACGCCGCGGTCGCGTTTGATCGCGCTCATCGTCATCCCCCCGGCGAAGCCCATCACCGCCACCACGAGGCCGGCGAGCGTGGCCTGCCAGAGCTGGAACGGGGGCGCCGCCCACCAGAGCACCGCCGCGAGCAGCGCCGTGCTCGTGGCGCTGCCGAGCAGGCCTTCCCAGGTGCGGTTGGAGCTCACCGCCGAGGCCACCAGCCGCTGCCCCAGCATCCGGCTCCAGACATACTGCATGCAGTCGGCGAACTGGACGAGCAGGATCAGGAAGAAGAGCAGCCGGAAGTTGCCGGTGCGGTCGGCGTCGGACGCCCCCTCGATCGGGATCTGGAGCAGCGCCGGGGCGAAGGAAAGGCAGTAGACGCAGACCACGAGCCCCGCCTGGATCTTGGCCGTCCGCTCCAAAAACCGCTTGTAGTCGCCGGCGAACGCGACGCGGGCGAGCACGAAGAGCGTGGCGTAGACCGGCAGGAACACGCTGAACACGTCGTAGCGGTTGAGCCCCACGAGCACGTAGTGGAGCGGCGTGAACAGGAAGAACACCCAGAAGAGAGCGCGGTGGTCGCCCTTTCGAGTGGGCGTGAGGGTGATGAACTCGCGGAGCGCCCAGAACGACACCAGCCCGAAGAGCACGACCGTGGCCGTGGTGCCGAGCCAGAAGGCGGCGGCGAGCACCGTGCAGAGGATCCACCAGCCGCGGAGGCGGTTGTTGAAGGTGCGGATCGCGGCGGGGTCGAGGCCGCGGTCGGGATGACGCTTGAGGAACTGGCCCACGGCCGTGGCGGCGGTGAGCAGGGCGAGCACGCCGGCGACCAGCGCGATGGTGCGGTTGTCGTTCATCCCCGGCTCACTCCTTCAGCGCGAGCACGGCGCGGCGGGCCCGGGTGAGGAAGTCGAGCTTGGCCTCGCCCCGCTCGAGCCACATCGGCGGACCGAAGCTGATGCACGAGAGCAGCGGCACCGGCAGGAACTCGCCGCGGGGGAGCACCCGGTTGAGGTTGTCGATGTGCACGGGGATGAGTTCGAGGTCGGGCCGCTTCTTGGCGAGGTAGTAGAGGCCGCTCTTGAACTCGCCGATCTCGCCCGTGGCGCTGCGGCCCCCCTCCGGGAACACGATCAAGGAGTGGGTGGTGCCCACCTCGCGGATCATCACGTCGACAGGGCTCTGGTGGACCTTGATGTCGGTGCGGTCGATGAGGATCGCGTCGAACACCTCCTCGGCCAGCCAGCGGCGGACGATGCCCCGCGACCAGTAGTCCTTCGCCGCCACCGGCCGCGTCATCTCGCGGAGCGACTGCGGCAGCGACGACCACACGATCAGGGCGTCGAGGTGGCTGGTGTGGTTGGCGAAGTAGACCCGTTGGCAGGTGTCGGGCTGGCTGGCGATCCAGCGGACGCTCGAGCCGGCGAGGAGGCGGGCGAGCCCGGCCAGGCCGAGGCCGGCGGCCCGGCAGAGCGGCGACCGCCCCGGCGGCCTGCGCTGCGGAATCGGCTCCTTCTCGGCAATGTCGGCGGGCGACAGCATGACGTCATCATCGACGGGGGCGGCGGAGGCGGTCAACGTTCGTCCCCTGCGGGCACGAACGGGTTGTGACGCTTCTCGTGGCCGATGGTCGTGGAACCCCCGTGCCCCGGAAACACGACCGCGTCGTCGGGCAGGGAATAGAGGTGGTCGCGAATGCCCGCAGCGAGGGCCTGAAAGTCGCCGTCGGGGAAGTCGCTCCGCCCCACCCCCTCCCGGAAGAGCACGTCGCCGCCGAACACCACGGTGGGGGTACCGCCCTCCACGACGAACACGACGTGCCCACGGGAGTGGCCCGGAATCTCGCGGACGGCCATGTCGATCCCGGCCACGGACACGGTCTCGCCATGGTCGAGGAGCCGGTCGGCGGGCGGACTGACGAGCGCCACCCCGAACGCCGCCGAGAGGTTGCCGGCCGGGCTCGTCAGCTTCTCGGCATCGTGCCGGCCGATCAGGATCGGGAGCGCGGGCCAGCGGTCGCGGAGGGCGGCGTTGCCGGCGATGTGGTCGGAGTGACCATGGGTGAGCAGGATGGCCTCAGGCCGGAGGCCGCCCCGCTCGATCCAGTCGATGATCGCCCCGGGCTCGAAGCCGGGGTCGATGATGACGCAGCGGTCGTCGCCGGCCCGGGACACGACGTACGTGTTCTGGCCGAAGGGCTGCGACTCGATGCAGGCCACCTGGAGGGATTCGGCTGGAAAGGACAGGCTGCTGGAGGCCATGGGGCGGTCGACGCGGGGCATCGGGGCGGGAACCCGAGCATCGTTGCGGGACCCCCGCCGGACAAGGACGGTGGTTTTCGCGCTGGAAACACCGCCTTTCGGGGTCGTAACTGCCATGGCGGCCGGATGCCCACCCCCTCTAGACTCCTGCCTTCCCGGTCGATGAGAACGTCGGGGAAGGTCTTTCTTCGCAGGATCCATGGAGGGATCGATGGCCCGCAGTGCATGGATGGGTGTGTTCCCGGCGGCCGCGGTGACCTCGGCGGTGCTCATGCTGGCCGCCGTCGCCTCCGGCCAGGAACAGGGCCCCGGACTCGTTCCCAATGGTGACGTCGCCCAGGGCAACGCCGGCGCCGCCGACGCCCAGGCGGTGACCACGCCCGGCGTGCACCCGCTCCAGCCGGCGCTCGAGTTGGCCCAGAAGGGCCTGTCGCAGCTCCGTTCGACGATCAAGGACTACTCCTGCACCGTGGTCAAGCGGGAGCGGATCGACGGCAAGCTCAACGAACACGAGTACATGTTCGCCAAGGTCCGCCACGAGCCGTTCAGCGTGTACCTCTACTTCCTCGCCCCGGACTCGGTGAAGGGGCAGGAGGTGATCTGGGTCGACGGCCAGAACGACGGCAACATGCTCGCCCACGCCGGCAGCGGCGTGCGGGCCATGGTGGGCACGGTCACGGTCAAGCCGACCGGCGTCCTCGCCATGCAGGGCAACCGCTACCCGATCACGGAGATCGGCGTCGAGAACCTCGCCAAGCGGCTGGTCGAGGTGGCCGAGCACGACAAGCAGTTCGGCGAGTGCGAGGTCAACTTCTACCCCAACGCGAAGGTCAATGGCCGGATCTGCACCTGCGTGCAGGTCGTTCATCCGGTGCCGCGGCGGAACTTCCGCTTCCACCTCGCCAGGGTGTTCATCGACGACGAATACCTGATCCCGGTCCGCTACGAGGCCTACGACTGGCCCCAGGAGCAGGGCGGTCAGCCGGTGCTCATGGAGGAGTACACCTACATGAACGTGAAGGTGAACAACGGCTTCACGGACGCCGACTTCGACCCCAAGAACGCGGCCTACAAGTTCGGCGCGAAGTAGGACGGGGGTTCGCGGGCCTCGGGCTCCGCCATCCTGGCTCCGCTTGCTGTCGTGGCCCGCTTCTCGGGCACGGGCAGCGAGTGGCTGAGTTCGTGCCGGGACCCCGGGATTGCCTGCGGCTTCCTCAGCTGCGGGGGCGGTCCTCGAACCGCATGTGCTTCACCGACTCGCCGGAGTCGCGGAGCTCGAGGAGGGCGTCGATGCCGATGGCGAGATGCTTCTCCACGAACCGGCGGCTCACGTCGCGGTCGCTCGCCGACGTCTTCACCCCCTCCGGGCTCATCGGGCTGTCGGAGACGAGCAGCAGGGCACCCTTCGGGATGTGGTTGGCGAAGCCGACCACGAACAGGGTGGCCGTCTCCATGTCGATGCCGATGGCGCGGGTCCTGATGAGGTAGTCCTTGAAGGTCTCATCGTGCTCCCAGACGCGGCGATTGGTCGTGAAGATCGTGCCGGTCCAGTACTCGTAGCCGTGGCGGGCGATCGCGGCCGAGACGGCGGCCTGCAGGCGGAACGACGGCAGCGCGGGGATTTCCGGCGGGAAGTACTCGTTGCTCGTGCCCTCTCCGCGGATGGCCGCGATCGGCAGGATGAAGTCGCCGATCTTCGTCTTCTTGAGCCCACCGCACTTGCCCAGAAAGAGCACCGCCTGCGGATTCACGGCCGAGAGGAGGTCCATCACCGTGGCGGCCATGGCGCTGCCCATGCCGAAGTTCAGGATCGTCACGTTGTCGAACGTCGCCGACTGGATCGGGAAGCCGTCGCCGTGGACCGGTACGCCGAACCGCTCCGCGAAGGCTTCCACGTATTGCGAGAAGTTGACGAGCAGCACGTAGGAGCCGAAGTCCTTGAGGTCGCGACCCGTGTAGCGGGGCAGCCAGTCGCGGACGATGTCGGGCTTGCTCTTCACGGCTGCATGCTCTCGTGGTGGGAGGGTCAGGGGCCGGGCACGAGGGCCGGCCACGCCATCTGGAGCCGTTCCCGCGGCGGGAGTTCCAGCGGCGTGCCGGGCACCAGCGAGACCCGTGGGTCCACGGCCCGGTTCCAGGCGAACAGCGCCCGGTACAGCCGCCCGTCACCATAAGCCGTCTCGGCGAGCGACCACCAGGAATCCCCGTCGCGGGCGACGTAGCGGGATCCGGCGACCGGCGGCGGTGCGGCCGGCGAGGCGACGGACGCCGCCGTGGCGGGCGAACCGAGGTCGGCAGGGCGGGGTGGAGCCTGGGACGCGGGCGCGAGGTCATCGGCGGCGGGTGGAGCCAGGTCGCCACCGGAAGCAGCCTCGGGCGACGCGAACGACGACCGGGACACGAATGGATCGCGAACCACGTCCACACGGTCGGAAGCCGCCGTGACATCCCCGCCATGGTCGGTCACGAGACCGGGATCCTGCGCGGTCGTAGCCGCGGTGCCGGGGGGAGCGTTTGCCCCATCGAACCGTGGTGGCTCCACGAGATCCTGCGGCTCCGTCGAGGCGAGGTCGGCGTGGATGTCGGGCCCGGCGCCCGCGGGGGGCCGTGGCACCAGCAGCTTCATCGACAAAACGCCCAGGAACACGCCGAGAAGCGTGGCCAGAAGCCCGAGCAGGAGTTTGGTTTCTCGTCCCATGCGCAGCCCGCGAACCCGGGCGGCGGCCGCCCCGGTCGAGAAGGGGCGGGGAGTGTCCTGAAATGGCCGTGGCGTCGCCAGACCGGCGGTCGCGGTCACTCGCCTGCCGGGCTTGCCCAGCCTGCCTCGTCGGCGGGGCCGTCGAGCAGGCGGGCCACGCGGAGCTTCGCCGAGCGGCTGCGGGGATTGCGGGCCACCTCGTCGTCGGTCGCCTCCACCGGTGAGCGGGTGAGGCTCTCCCACACCTGTCGGTTGCGAAACGCCTCCTTCACCAGGCGGTCCTCCAGGGAATGGAAGGCGATCACGGCCAGACGGCCGCCGGGAGCGAGCCTGGTCGGGATCCGCTCGAGCGCGATTCGCAGGCTCTTGAGCTCCTGGTTCACCGCGATCCGCAGCGCCTGGAACGTTCTCGTGGCCGGATGGATTCGCTGCGGCGGCTTCTGCCTGGGCACGGCGGCGACCACCACGCGGGCGAGGTCGCGGGACGTGCGGATCGGCTCCCGCTGGCGGGTGTCGGCGATGCGGCGGGCGATTCGCCGGCTGAACCGCTCCTCCCCGAACTCATAGATGATGTCGGCGAGCGTCTCGGGCCGGAGGCGGTTGACCATCCGCCACGCGGGCTCGCCTTCCGTGGGGTCGAAGCGGAGGTCGAGCGGCCCGTCGGAGTCGAACGAGAAGCCCCGGGTGTCGTCGGCGAGCTGGTCGCTCGAGAGGCCGACGTCGAGCAGCACGCGGTCCACCCTCTCGATCGCGAGCGCGTCGAGCACCTCGGGCAGGTCGCAGAAGTTGGCCTGCGCGAACCGCACCGGCCTCCCGGCGAGCTCTGCGGCGCCCCGTTCGATCGCGATGGGATCACGGTCGAGTGCGATCACTCGGCCCGACGGACCGACGGCATCGACGAGGAGCCGCGTGTGGCCGCCACCGCCGAGCGTGCCGTCGACGACCGTCATGCCCGGCTCGATCGCCAGATACGACATCACCTCGGCGGGCAGGACGGCGGTGTGGACGCTGGCGGGAGGCATGGCCGCCACTCTACCAAGAGCACGCGCCGACGGCGTGGCACGGACCCGGGCGATCCCGCTGCGTTGCCGTTGGCTACAGCCCGCGATCGGGCTTGTCATCCGCCCCGCTTGCGACGCATCGACAGCAGGGCGGCCGCCCCCGCGGCCACCATGGCCCAGGCGGTCGGCTCCGGCACGGCGGCGACACCAACCGCTCCGGAGGCGCCGTTGTAAATCCCCGCGTCGTACAGCCCCGTCGCGAAGAAGTCGGCTGCATCGAGGATGTCGACGATCCCGTCGTAGCCGAAGTCGCCATCCATCCAGACGGCCGGTTGGGCCGTGTCGAACTTGCCGAGCGCCAGGAAGTTCGACGCGTCGAGGATGTCGATCGACCAGTCGATGTTGGTGTCGCCGGGCGCGGCGTAGGCCACGGTCAGCGAGCCGTCACCGTTGTCGACCCAGCCGACCGCCCGCAGGGTGGTCGCGGCGATCTCCGCCGCGGCCACGCTCGACGTGATGCCGCTCGAGCCGGTCCACGTACCGTCGCCACGGCCCGCGATCACGGCGGTCACCAGCTCGGCAGCCGTCAGGCCCGCTGCAACCGTAAGCCGGCCATTGCCAAGGTCGGTGAGCCCGCCCTCATTCGGGGCGAGGCTGCCGACGGTGGTCTGGAGTGCCGGTGAGAGCGTCACCGCGCCGCCCGCGAGCGGCACGACCCGGCTCGACGCGAGCGCGGCCCCGTTGGCCAACTGCAGCACGCCAGCCTGCACGGTCATCGATCCGGTCAGGGTGTTGGCCTGATCGAGCACGAGGGTTCCCGCCCCCGCCTTCACGGCCGGGGTCGAACCCGAGAGCAACGGATAGCCCGCCTGGGTCTGCGTCTGCGTGCCGCTCGCCACGGTGATCGTCGTCACGGCCGGCGCCGCCAGATACGTCGTTCGCATGATCCATCCCGGCGTGCTCGTGGAGCCGTCGAACGAGGCGGTCGTGGAGACCATGGTGACTGCCGAACTCAGCGATGTTCCCGTCCTCGTGTTCCAGCGGGCGAGGGTGTAGTAGTTGAGGCCGGAGTGCTCGATGTCGGTGCCGAGGCCGTCGCCGAGAATGTACGTGTCGTAGGTTCCGCCCGTGATCGAGCCGGCCTGGTTGGCCGTGGAGAAGAATCCCGCTTCGAACCAATCGCCCTCGGACAGCGACGTGGCGCCGACGAACAGCCGCACCACGTTGGCCGCGGCGAGGCTCGTCGCAAAGGGCGTCGTGCCCGTCATCCGGAGCACGTCATTGACGCTCTGCGTGGGATTCGACCACACCGGCGCGGTGTTGGCGGCGGACAGGTCGAAGTTGAAGCTCATGCCCCCCGCCGGCGCGAGGCTCCCCACGGTGAGGATGCCGTCCGGACTGCTGGCTCCATCGGGGCTCACGATCCCGGTGCCGCTGACGAGCTTGATCGCGCCGTAGCCGTCCACGCTGCCGCCCGCGAGGGCGACGGAAGTCTGCGTGAAGTCGGCGTTGAACCGGGCCACGGCATAGGGCCCGGGGCTGACGGTGCCGGTGAACGTGTTGCCGGACAACGACGTGAACGTCGCCCGCGACTGGGCGAGGCCCGACGTGGTGTCGCTGGCGAGCACCCGCAGCACGCCGCTGCCCGTCAGCGGGCCCGAAAACGTGAACTTCTGCGTCGAAGGAACCAGCGGGTCGGGCGTGTTCTTGTTGACGATTGAGACCGCGGCGGTTCCCGAAACCGCCAGCGCGTTGGCGAGTTCGACGTCGTCACCCGCTCCCTGGCCGATGGTGCCGCCCGCGAGCGTGACCGGCAGCGCGGGATTGGAGCCGAACGTGAAGACCTGGTCGGGCGCGGCGGAGTTGGGGCTCAACAGGAGCCGGCCGCCCGACTGCACCGTGACCTCCGTCGTGGCGATCGGCACCGCTGATCGGTCGACCCCGAGGCCGCCGCGCCGCACGATCGTCTTCCCCGTGTAGTCCTTGACGGCGAAGTCCTGGTTGAGCGTCTGCACGGACGTGTTGAGACGTTCGACCCCGGTGCCCGCCGAGTCGATCACCAGGTCGCCCGCCCCCGACAGTGATCCGTCGAGCCGCGCATCGGTCGTGCCGGTGATGTTGACCGTGACCGTGCCGCTGATCCGGATCGTGCCCTGCCCCTGGAGGCCGCCAACCGTGTCGGAAAACCCGTTGAAGTCTGCCAGCATGAATCGGGCCACGGAGAGCCGCGACGCGTCGGGGATGACGTTGCCCGCCGCCAGCTGCAGCGTGCCGCCCACGACGCTCGTGAAGCCGGCGTAGTCGTTGGATGTGCCGGCGAGCAGGAGCGTGCCCGCCCCGAGGGTCAGGCCGCCGGCCCCGGTCAGCCGCGTGGCGATCGTGGCCGAGCCACCGGAGACCACACTCACGTCGCCGGCCGTGATCGAGCCCGATCCGGAGGCCAGCGTGTAGCCGCTGGTGGCGAAGCTCAGGGCCAGCGGGCTGACGGCGGAGTTCACGGCCACCGTGCCGGAGGTGCCGCCGAACACCGCGGTGCGGCCGTTGGCCCACAAGCCGGCCGACACCGGTGACTCCGTGGGCGACCACCGAGACGACGAGGTGGTCCACGTGCCACTGCCGCCGAGGGTCGAGCCGCTCGCGGTCCAGTAGAGCGACACCACCGGGGCCATCACCACCGCGATGCCGGGGGAGCCGGTGTTGGTCTGCCCGGTGGTCGACGTCACCGTGTAGGCGTTGTTGAGCGGCGCCAGGCTCACGGTGCCGGCGGGGGAGGTGCCGAGGACTCCGGCGGAATCGTAGGACCAGTAGAACGAAGCGCCGGTCGTGGCCGCGCCGAACGCGACGCGGTTCACCTCGTTGCCCGCTGCGTCGAAGACGATCACCCCGTCGCCGGCGGAACTCAGGCCGATGCCGGATCCCGTGTACGAGCCCAGTTTGGGATTCCGCACGTTTCCGGTGCCCGAGCCGAGGTTCCACAGCGACTGGAACTGGGGGACGAGCGTCGCGGCCGATGCCGTCTCCATGAACACCACCGACTCCCCGGGACCGATCAGGCTCCAGGGGCTCTCCGTGCCCGACGCGTAGGGCACCATCGCGACCGCATTTGCCAACGAGTAGGAGCCGTCGTCCATCTTCCAGCCGGTGATGTCGACCTCCGCGTCGCCGTAGTTGGTGATCTCCCACCAGTCCATGGACCCGAGCGTGAGGGCGTTGCTCATCACCTCGGTGATGCGGATGATGCCGGCCGCCTGGACGGAGCCTGTCCAGGCGATGACCGCGACGAGGGCGGCGACGGAGGAACGGCGAAGGCGGGCGAGCATGGTGGCAGAACTCCTCGGTGGGTAGTCGACGGCGGTAGCGTTGGTAGACGAGGGTCGTTAGGGCGGCGTGAGCGACATCGGCCGCGGCAGCCTCACCACCCACAGGCAGGAATGGGCCGGGGCCGAATCGGCGTCTTCACGAACGCCGAAGTCGTCGTCATTGACGAGGAACACGTGCCGCTCGTCGGCGACCGCGAGCCCCTCGATCTTGAGGCCACCGGCACGCTCTCCGCGGAGGCCCGCCTGCGACCGCATGCCGTCGAGGGCCGGGCCGAGATCGGCCAGCAGGGTCTTCCTCAGCGGAGCGATGCCGGCATCGTCGAGGTCATCGAGCGATTCGAGCGGCGGATCGTCGCCGGCTTGCGTGCGGGGGAGCGTGTCGGTCGCGGATTCGAACTCGACGAGATACAGCCGGGCGATGCCGCCTTGCGCCTGCTCGAGCACCAGGAGCGACGCCGGACCGACCGCCGCCATCGCGCAGAGTTTGCCGTCCGTCGGCCCGGCCTTGGGGCGGTGCCGGCGCTTCGATGGCCCTCCGAGCCGGTAGACGTGCTCCGCCACGGTGGTGCCGCTGGCCGGGTCGAACACCAGCAGCCGGACGTTGCCCGACCGTGCGGCCGTTTCGCGATCAGGGCGGTCGAGCGGGCTCTGCACGAGCGCGAAGATCCGCGACTCATCGGGGGCGATCGCCAGGGCTTCAAAGCCGCGGTTGTCGCGACGCTCGGCATACGTGTTCGGCAGCGCGTCACTGACCTTCATCCCGGCGCCGGCGAGCGTCTGACCCGCGGGGATGAACCGATGCCTCACGATCCCATCCGATGTCGCGGCGAGCAGCGAGGGGCGATACTCCTCGGCCAGCCAGCAGGCTCCGCTCCGCGTCCGCACGAGTCCCTCGGTGTCGACGCCGTCGGGGTCGGAGGCGATCGACCTCGTACCGCTGGGGTCGACGATGCGGGGATCCTCCGCCGCGCCGTTGGGCCTCCCGGACAGCGGTTCTCCGGCCGAGTCGCGGAGCGTCGTCGTCCCCGTGACGAGAGCCGAGATCCGCTCTGGCCGGCGGGCGTCCCAGTCGATCGCGAACTCGACGATGCAGGGGGCGAAGGAGGGGGCCAGGAGCGTGCGTCGCTCGTTGCCATCGACCGTGATGATTCCGTTCGGCCCGCGGTCGGTCACGGCCCAGGCCCGCCACCGCCCCTGTTCGAGCCGCTCCACGCAGAGGTCGCTGATCCCGCCGAGCATCACGGCCGGCTCGGCCGGTGTCGCCGCGGCGAGCGTGACGGCGGGCAGCGTGCATGAAGCGACCACCTCGGCTGCCAGCCGCTCTTCCGCCCCGGCCTGATCGCCACCCCCGGCGACACCGATCGGCTGCGATCCGACGGCCATGGCCAGAACAGCGCACGCGGTGAAGCGGCGGCTGCGTGTTCGACGATCGCCGCGGGGTATCACGGGGAGTCGGGGAGGCTCTCGCCTCCCGCCCGGGTGACGAGGCCGCAGAACACGGGCAGTTCAATGCTCTCGGCGAGAAACTTCGTCGATGCATCGCCGAACACCGTGCTCATGCCGCCGGCGTGGAACGAGTAGCACTCGCCTTCGTTCGTGGCATTCATCGCCCGGCCGGTGCCGGCCGGAGCCCGCGCTGTGCCCGCGTCGTTGTAGGCGTCGATCTTGAATGGGCCGAGGCTGTCGGCCCAGCTGATGCCCTGGGCGTACATCATCGGCCCGAGCGGATTCGAGGCCGCCTTGCCCTGTCGCCACGTGAACGGCTTCCCGGCTGCCTCCACGATCAGCAGTGTCTTCGAGAGCCCGTCCAGCACCTGTGCGGGCCGCGTCGTCGCATCCTTGGCGAGAAGGCCGGCCGACTCGTTGCCGCCGGGATACCGCTCCGGCACCACCACGCCGGTCTTCACCCCGGTGACGCACTCGTAGTCGCTGTAGGCGAGCGGCACCTTCATCGAAGAGATCGCCGGCCTGGCACTGTCGCTGTCGGGCGACGCGAGGATCGTCGTGTACGGGCCGCGGGCGGGGGAGGTGGGGCAGAGATAGAACGGCACGTCACGCGACCCGACGGCCAGGTTGGAGTCGGGCGGGACCCCCAGGGCGGGGTCGGCGGCCCGGACGGGCGCGGAGTTGCTCGTCGTGTCGTACCAGTGCTTCTTCCAGTTGTAGTCGGCGACTGCCGCCTGCTCCTCCATGAACGGCATCACCAGCGTCCGCCAGGAGTGCTCCCTGCCCGCCGGGTTGGCCGGCGGCCGGAGCGTCGCGGCGGCCGTCGTGTAGCAGGCGGCCGGGAGGGTCTTTCTCGCACCGAGCGACCCATGGAACGCGAGGCCGATCTGTCGCATGTTGCTCAGGCACTGCGTTCGTCGGGCGGACTCGCGGGCTGCCTGCACGGCCGGGAGAAGAAGGCCGATCAACACCGCGATGATCGCGATCACCACGAGGAGTTCCACGAGCGTGAATCCCCGTCGTCGCAAACATCGTTCAGGCCGGCGGTCGCAGCCCGGCACGAAGCAGTTTGGCAAGCGCGTCACGGAACCACTCCATGCCAGAAGGCAAGTCCAGAGGAGCCGCGAGCAACGGCACGCTCAGGGAAAGTACGAAACGAGACGGCTAAGGTTTTATGAGGTTCACGTGAGGATTGTGTGAGCGCCATGCCGGCCGGTTTCCTCAAGGCTGCGAAACGTTTCCCCGCGGATGCGAATTGAGCTTCGGCCAGAACTGGGAAATCGACCATGAGAACCGACGGGCCGAAGCACTCACGAAAGGACCACAGAGGTTGTTGGTCGACGATTCCAGCACCGTGAGAACGCACTCGCCCGCGCTCACACAATCCTCATTGCTTTCGGTACGGAGTTCGCAACTCGTTCGATCGCCGAGGCGAGGGCGTCCTGGCTCGGCGACCTGCACTCTCATCCGGAGTATTCAGCCCATGCGTTCCCCCGCCATCTGCCGCCTGCTGACCGTCGCCTTCTGCCTGACGGTCGCTACGCCCGCCCTCGCCCAGCTCTCGACACTCCGGATCACCGAGGCGATGAGCCAGAGCGGCACGACCCCCACGTTCACGCCCGACTGGTGGGAGGTCACCAACTTCGGCACGTCTTCCGTCGACATGACAGGCTGGAAGTTCGATGACAGCAGTTTCGCGATCGGAAATGCCGTGGCCCTCAACGGCGTCACGAGCATCAGTCCTGGCGAGTCGGTGGTCTTCCTCGAGACGGCCGCCCCCCTGACCGACATCCCGAACTTCCGTAGCTTCTGGGGCGGCAGCGCGGCCACGATCTCCATCGGTTCCTACACCGGCTCGGGCGTCGGCCTCTCGTCCACCGGTGACGGCATCGTCTTGTTCAACTCGGGATCGGCCGAGGCCACCCCGCGGGTGACGTTCGGTCCCGCGACACTTGGTTCGAGTTTCTATTACCAGTACGACGCGAACGGCGACCCGACGACGAGCCCCAACACCAGCGCCGTCGTAAGCACGGTCGGCTCGGTCAACGGCCAGCTCACCTACCTTTCGGCCACCAGCGTGACGCAGAACATCGGCTCGCCCGGCACGGCGATCAACGCCGTGCCCGAGCCTTCGTCCGTCGCGTTTCTCGGCTGTGCGGCCGCCCTCTACGCGGGTCTCCGCCGCCGGCGGTAGCATCGCGGGGGATGCCCGAGCACGACCCCCTCGCCGCCGAGAGCTACGCCTACGACCTGCCCGAGGAACGCATCGCGCAGGAGCCGCTCGCCGACCGGGCCGCGGCCCGGCTCCTGGTGGTGAGCCGGGCCGACGGTTCGCTCGCACACCGCTCGATCCGCGACCTCCCCGACCTGCTGCGGCCCGGCGATCTCGTCGTGGTCAACGACACGAAGGTGGTGCCCGCCCGGCTGGTTGGCCGGCGGGCGAAGACCGGCGGCAGGTGGGAGGGGCTCTTCCTGCGACGCGAGGCCGACGGACCCCACGCCGGCGCCTGGGTGGTGCTCGCCCAGACCCGGGGCCGGCCCGAGGTCGGCGAGCGGATCGTGCTCACGGCCCGCGACGGCACCGAGAGCGAGTCGCTCGACCTCGTCGGCCGGGCCGACGGTGGCGCGTGGCTGGCGAGGCCGGTGGGCCTGTCGCCGGATGAGCCGGCCGAACCGCTGCTCCTGCGGGTGGGCCGCGTGCCGCTCCCGGGCTACATCCGCGGCGGCGTCGAGCACGACGGCGACCTCGACCGCTACCAGACGGTGTTTGCCCGCGAGGCGGGCTCGGCCGCCGCTCCGACCGCGGGCCTGCACTTCACCGCGGAGGTCTTCGCCGCGCTCGCCGCCCGCGGCATCGAGCGGGCCGAGGTCACGCTCCACGTGGGCCTCGGCACGTTCCGGCCGATCGCGGCCGAGCGGCTCGACGACCACCTGATGCACGCCGAGTGGTGCACCTGCCCGCCGGAGGCGGTCGAGGCGGTGCGGCGGACGAAGTCGCGGGGCGGTCGCGTGGTGGCGGTGGGCACCACCGCGGTGCGGACGCTCGAGACCGCGGCCCTCGGCGGCGTGCTCTCGCCGTGGGCCGGCACCACCGACCTGTTCATCAAACCGGGGTTTCCGTTCCGCGTGGTCGATGCCCTGTTGACGAACTTCCACATGCCGCGGACGACGCTGATGGTGCTCGTGTCGGCGTTGGCCTCGCGGGACCTCGTGATGCGGGCCTACGCCGAGGCGATCCGGAACCGCTACCGGATGCTCAGTTACGGCGACGCGATGCTGATCCTCTGAGTCGGAGCACGCCTGATCCTCGCGATCGAGTGCGGGGAGAGTGCAGGCCGACGGGCCGTGAGGCCGCGGGCTGACCTCGCTGGGCACGGCGTCCTGGAGCGGTTCGCCCCACGCCTCACGGCGTTGGGCTTGTGCAAATGGACGCGTGAGCATCAAGTTTGACCCGTAGGAGGCGGTGCTGGCCGCTGCTTCGTCCATCCCAAGGAGTCGACGATGTCGGGACTGCCGCAGGAAGACGTGCTCGTGGTGCCGCGGGCGCTGTTCGAGAAGGTGGGCGCCTTCCAGGGCTTCTGCGGTGAGACCGCCGCCTACCTCGCCGCGCTCCTCGATCCCGCGCACACGTCGTGGCGGCCGCGGGCCACGGTCGAGGACGATCCGTCGCTCAAGCAGCTGATTCCCTACTGCGTGCTCGCCTGGCGCGACGCCGCCGGCACGCCCCACTACTTCGCCTACACCCGCGGCGGCGGGCAGAGCGAGGCCCGGCTCCGCGCCAAGCGGTCGGTGGGCATCGGCGGCCACATCTCCAGCATCGACGGCGAGCACGGCGACGACACCTCCTACGATGCCGGCATGCGGCGGGAACTGGCCGAGGAGATCGCCATCGACGGGCCTTGGACCGCGAGGTGCGTGGGCCTGATCAACGACGACTCCAACGCCGTGGGCAGCGTGCACCTCGGGATCGTGCACGTGCTGGAGTTGGAGAAGCCGGGGGTGGCCTCCCGGGAGAGCGAGCTCGTCGACTGCGGCTTCGCCACGCTCGACGCCCTGCTCGCCGACCGCGACCGGTTCGAGACCTGGTCGCAGATCACGCTCGACGCGATCCGCGAGGGTAGAATCCGCTGACGCCATGACCGAGCGGCAGCAGACCATCTACCTCGACAACCACGCGACCACGCGACTCGACCCGCGCGTGCTCCACGCGATGCTGCCGTGGCTCACCGAGCACTACGGCAACGCCGGCAGCTCGACCCACGAGATGGGCCGCGAGGCCAGGGCGGCGGTCGATGCGGCCCGGGAGACCTTTGCGGACGCCATCGCGGCCGAGCCCCGTGAGATCGTGTTCACCGGCGGCGCGACCGAGGGCACGAACCTCGCGATCCTGGGCGCGGCTCGGCGGCATGCCCGTCTGGCCGCTCCGGGCGGAGGGGTCGGGCACGTCGTGACGATCGCCACGGAGCACCACGCCGTGCTCGATCCCGTGGAGCACCTCGAGCGGGAGGGCTGGGCGGTCACCCGGCTCCCGGTCGTGCCACAGCACGGCGAGTCGGCCGCGCCGGGCCGGATCCAGCTCGCCGACCTGGCGGTGGCCCTGCGGCCCGACACGGTCCTCGTGTCGGTGCTGCTCGCCAACAACGAAATCGGTGTGGTGCAGGACGTGGCGACGATCGCGGAAATGGTGCACGCAGCCGGCGCGATCCTGCACGTCGACTGCGCCCAGGCTCTCGGGCGGATGCCGGTCGACGTCGACGCCCTCGGGGCCGATCTCGCGAGCTTTTCGGCGCACAAGTTTCACGGACCGAAGGGGAGCGGAGCGCTGTTCGTGCGGCGGCGCGGCCGGGCGGTGCGAGTCGAGCCGCTCGTGCACGGCGGCGGCCAGGAGCGTGGCCTGCGAAGCGGCACGCTCGACGTGCCCGGCATCGTCGGGCTCGCGGCCGCCGCCCGCTTCGCGAATGAAGGGCTGGGCGAGGAGGTGCCGCGGATGCGGCGGCAGCGCGACCGCCTCTGGGAGACGCTGGCCGCCCACGTGCCGGGGATCGCCATCAACGGACCGGCCCTCGACGCCGTCGATGATCGTGGCCGGCTCCTGCGGCTCGCCAACAACCTCAATGTCCGCGTTCCCGGCGTCGACGGCCAGTCGCTTCTCGCCACGCTCGCTGGTGAGGGCCTCGCCGTGAGCTCCGGCAGCGCGTGTTCGTCGGAGAGCCCCCGGCCGAGCCATGTGCTCCTCGCGCTCGGGCTCGACGACGACGCCGCCCGTGCCAGCCTCCGGTTCGGGCTTTCGCGGTTCACGACCGACGACGAGGTCGACGAGGCCGCTGACCGGATCGCCTGCGGTGTCGCCCGGCTCCGGGCAATGTGAGCGTTTCCCGACGCGGCCAGGGGCAGGAACGTCGGCCGGGCTTTCCGCCGCGAGGGGCGCCGACTACAATTTCCTCACGTCGGGATGCGAGAAGTCCCGGCCTTCGCCCGCCAGTACCAGGAGTCTTGCCATGTCGATCATGCTCACCGAGAAGGCTGCCAGCGAGGTCAAGAAGATCATCACGGAGCAGAAGCTCGCGCCCGAGACCGTGCTCCGCGTGGGCGTGGCCGGCGGCGGCTGCAGCGGCTTCAGCTACTCCCTCGGCTTCGACACCGCGTTCGATCCCAAGGCCGACTCCAAGACCGAGCAGCACGGCATCGCCGTGGTGGTCGACAAGAAGAGCGACCTCTTCCTCGACGGCACCACGCTCGACTTCCACGACGGCATCGACAAGCGGGGCTTCACGTTCAACAATCCGAACGCGAAGAAGACCTGCGGCTGCGGCAGCTCGTTTCAGGCCTGAGCACTGCTCCCGCCGAGACCCCCGAGGATACCCATCGACGTGGCTGCGGAGAAAGTCCATATCGTCGGCATCGGCGACGATGGCGTGGAGGGCATGACGGCTCAGGCGCGGCGGCTCGTGGAGGCGGCCGAAGTGCTCGTTGGCCCCGAGTCGTGTGCCACCCTCGTGCCGGAAACCCTTCGCGGACGGCTGGTCTCGGCGGCCAACCTCGAGGAGCTCGTCGAGCGGATCGAGGCGGCGGGGACGAAGCGGGTCGTCGTGCTGGCGTCGGGCGATCCCCTCTTCTACGGCACCGCCCGCTACGTCTGCTCGAAGCTCGGCAAGGACCGGTTCGAGGTGGTGCCGCACGTCAGCAGCATGCAGCTGGCGTTCGCCCGCGTGAAGGAGTCGTGGGAGGAGGCGTTCCTCGCGAATCTCTCCGGCCAGTCGATCGAGCGGGTGATCGACCGCGTCCGTTCGAGCGAGACGGCCGGCCTGTTCACCAGCGACCAGTGGCCGGCGACGGCCGTGGCCCGTGCGCTGCTCGACGAGGGCATCGACTATTTTCAGGCCTACGTCTGCGAGAACCTCGGCTCGCCCGACGAGCGGGTCACGCAGGGCAGCCTTGCCGACATCGCCAAGGACACGTTCGCCACGCCGAACGTGATGATCCTGGTTCGCAAGGCGAAGGTGGCCGACAAGCCGGGGCACGTGGGCACGCGGATGTTCGGCAACCCGGACGAGTGCTTCCTGCAGTCGCGACCCAAGCGGGGCCTGCTCACGCCGGCCGAAGTGCGGTCGCTCGCGCTCGCGGAACTGCAGCTCACGCCCTCGAGCCAGGTCTGGGACGTGGGGGCAGGGAGCGGGTCGGTGGGGCTCGAGGCGGCACGGATCGCCCGCGATGGCCGCGTGCATGCGATCGAGATGGATCCCGACGACCACGCCCTGATCCGCGAGAACGCGGCCCGGTTCGGCGTCACCAATCTCGACCCGGTTCTCGGTCGGGCGCCGGAGGCGTGGGCGTCGCTTCCCGACCCCGACGCGATCTACGTGGGGGGCAGCGGTCGCGACGTGGCGATGCTCGTGGAGCAGGCCTGGCAGCGGCTCAAGCCCGGCGGCCGGCTCGTGACGGCCTGCAACAGCATCGAGAACCTCGCGGCGATGCATTCGCTGCTGCGGTCGCGGTCGAACGACGCGGCCTACTGGATGGTGAACATCGCCCGCGGCATCGAGCAGCTCGACCGGATCCGCTTCGAGGCGATCAACCCGATCTTCCTGATCGCCGCCACGAAGCCCGCGTGACCACGATGGCCGATCTCCCTGCGCCCCTCGATGTGATCGCGGTGGGCGCCCACCCCGACGACGTCGAGATCGGCTGCGGCGGCACGCTCGCGCTGCTGGCGGCGCAGGGCTTCCGCGTCGGGATCGTCGACCTCACCGACGGCGAGCCCACGCCACGGTCGAGCGGTCCCGAGGAGCGGCTCCGCGAGGCGGCCGCCGCGGCGAAAACACTCGGCGTCGTCCATCGCGAGACGCTGCCCTTCACGAACCGTCGGCTGTTCGACGACTTCGAGGTCCGCGTGGCGCTCGCCAAGGTGTTTCGCCGCTGGCGGCCGCGGCTCGTGCTCGGCCTCGGCGACAAGACGCCGCTCGCCTCGCCCGACCATGCCCAGGCCGTGGCGATCACCGAGGCGGCCGTCTTTTATTCGCGGCTCAGCAAGTGGGACGACACCTTCGCGGGCCTGCCGGTGCACACGGTGCCGCAACTTCTCACCTACTTCCTCTTTGCCGGTGTGGCCCAGGTGCCGCCGGGCCACTGGCCGTTGGTGGTCGACATCGCGCCCCACCTCGAGACGAAGCTCGCGGCGATCCGCTGCTATGCCTCGCAGTTTCCGCCGGAGAAGGCCCACATCTATCCGCGGGTGCGGTCGCTGGCCGAGACGGTCGGGATGATGGCGGGCTGCGCCGCGGGCGAGGTGCTGGCGTCGAGCCGGCTGCCGCTCACGACCGAGCCGATGCGGATGCTGTTTCCGTCGACGCCGACTGGGTGATCCGCGGCCGTTCGGTTGGCTCGGGGCTGCCCGTACCCCATCGCCGGACGTTCGCTTGGCTCGGGGCTGCCCGTACCCTTTCGCCGGACGTTCGGTTGGCTCGGGGCTGCCCGTACCCCATCGCCGGACGTTCGCGGATGCCC
>CAIKWU010000459.1 GCA_903831155.1 uncultured Planctomycetaceae bacterium
ACGTGGCGGCCTCGCTCTACCGCTGCCTGGGCATCGATCCGACGAGGGAGTATCGCACGGCCACCGGCCGGCCGGTGATGATCGTCCGCGACGGCACTCCGATCACGGGGCTGTTCGGTTGATCGCCCGCGGACGCCGCCGTCGAGGGGCGCCGTGGGGGCAACTTACTTGCCGGTGGCCGAAGGAAATCCAGCCCTGACGAGTTCGGAGTAGCCCTGCTTCAGCGGCCGGACATCGTAGCCCTGGGCCCGGAGAAACCGGGCCGAGGAAACGCTGCGGCCGCCGGCCAGGCAGTAGGTGTAGACGATCGTGCCCTTGGGAATCGCGCGGGCGAGCTCGTCGGGTTTCACGCCGCGTTCGAGCGTGCTGAGAGGCAGGGGCTTCGCGCCGACGACATGGCCCTGCTGCCACTCGTCGGGCTCGCGCACGTCGACGAGCACGGCCTTTTGTTCGGTCACGGCCTGCTTCACGGCGTCGAGCGAATCCTTCGTGTGCTGCGCCGAGGCCTGGCCGGCGAGGGCCGCGGCAACGCATGCAGCGAGGAGGAGGGAACGCATGCAGCACGCACCCGAGGATCGTTGATTCCACGGCATCCGTGCGAGCAGCATGGCCATCCCGCAGGTGTCGGTGATCCCGGCGAAGACCAGACCGCAGCCCACGAAACCGGCCAGGCCGGCGCCGACGGCTCTCCAGCTGGCGTCGGGTCCGAAGGCGGCGAGGGCTGCACCAGCGGCGACGAGGCTCCCGGCGGCAACTCGCACCTGCCGCTCGAGCGACATCGCCTTGCGTCCCCGGACAACCGGCAGGCCGGCGGCCTCGCAGGCGGCCGTGCCTCCCTCGACGCTCACGACATCCGTGACGCCGGCGGCGAGCAGCTTCTCACAAGCCTTCTGACTGCGGCCTCCCGACTTGCAGACGAAGTACACGGGGCCACCGTTGCGGAGCCGGGAAACGTCCTGGGGCTCGAGCCGATCGAGCGGAACATTGTGGGCGAAGTCGACGTGAACTTCGCCATATTCCGCCGGCGTGCGGACGTCGATGAGCGTGACTTTCTCACCGCGGCGGCGGAGATCGGCGAGCATCGAGGGGGTGACGGTGGCGACCACGGGCGTGTTCTCCGAGAGGGCTGGCCGTGAGGCCGCACGGCATCCGGCACCCCTGAACTATCCGTCGGAGCGGCGCGACGAGTCAACCGCTCTTTCCGGCGCAGTCCACGGCGGGAGCGTGTCGGCCTGATGGAAGCAGGTTCATCGGAAAGAACGGCTCGACGTAGAGATGCGAGGGAATCCGGTGGGCGATCGTGGCGTGGAAGGCCGGGAGCTTCGACCAGTGGAGCTTCGGCTTCACGTGGTGGGCCGTGTGGTAGCCAAGGTTGCCGGTGAGGATGTTGTAGGAACGATGCATGATGTTGTGGGAGGCCTCGTAGGGGTTCTGCGTGTCGAGGCCGGCATGGTGGCTGTAGGTGTGCCAGCAGGTGATCAGGTAGCCCGCCAGCATCGGGATGGCGAACACGAACGCGGCGTTGAGGGGATTCCAGGCGAAGGCGGCGGCGAGGAGCAGCACGACGACAAGCCCCATACCGAAGAACGTGGTCTGGTAGCGGGGGTAGCGACGGCCCACCTGGAACGCCCGCGGATAGCCCGTCAGGGCGATGACGAGCGTGTATTCCAACTCGCCCATGGTCGTGCCGTTGGGCCGTTTCCAGGCCGACTCGTCCTTCGTCTGATCGAGGTAGTTAACGTGGTGACCGAGCACGTGGTGGAGAATCCACGCGTTGGTCGTGATGCCCGTGTGGAAGGCGTAGGAGAGTTCGAGGAGGCGATTGAGGATCGGCTGGTGGAAGGTGAGCAGGTGCTGGTGATGGTGGTTCCACGAGCAGATGCAGGCCTTGGGGCCGATCGAGATCAGCAGCCAGGCGGTGAGCACCCACACGCCCTGCGCCGTGAGGAACACGAGCAGGTCGAGCAGGCTGAGCGACACGATGCAAAGCACGGGAAGGATGTCTTCCCGGTGGCGAAAGATTTTCATGGCGACCGGCGGCGGGGGGGCGGGAGAATCGTCCCAACCTTATCGGCTGCCGCCGGCCGGTGAAAGCGGCCCGCGCTGCCACGGCCCGCCGCTGTGCGAGGGCGGGATGATGAACCCGGGTCAGCCATGTGTCTCACGGCCCAAACCGAGAGGCGGACCCGAAGGTCCCGCATGGATCGGGAAACGCGGGCCCCGTCCTTGCCAACCAAGTGTCGGCCGACCGTGGCAGCGAGATCGGGTCACCCCGATGAATGGTAGGGGTTGGGCCGGACAAGCAGGCTCTTCGGCCGCGCGGGTGCCTCGCCGAGACAGCGATTTGGCGAGGACATCGATCATCGACTGATAGGATACGGTCGTTCGGGGTTCCTGCTCGAAGGATCGCGTCCATGTCCCGAAAATGGCTCCACGTGGGTGTGGCGTCTCTGCTGGCGTTCACCGGGCCTGCTTCGGGCTTCCGGGGCGTGCATGGTCAGCAGGTTGGCGCCGCCGGCACCGCGCCGTCGTCCGGCTCCCCCGTCGAAGCTCTTCGGCCTGCCGTCGCCAGCCCGCGACTGGTGTCCGACCATCCGCTCGACTGGGTGTTGAAGTTCGCGCACCGTGAGCGAGCCTACCTGCAGCATGCCGTGCGCGACTTCACGTGCCGGGTCACCAAGCGTGAGCGGATCGACGGTGAGTTGCAGGACTACCACTACATCGACATGTGCGTCCGTGAGCAAGCCTCCGCAAACGGTCGGGTGACGCAGCCACTCAGCGTGCAGCTCGAGTTTCTCGGTCCTCCCGATGTCGAAGGCCGGAGAGCGCTTTTTGTCGCCGGCCAGAACGACGACAGGCTGCTGGTCCGCAAGGGCGGCAGGCGGTTCGGTTATGTCGTCGTGGATGTCGATCCGTTCGGCCCCAGCGTCAGGCGGGAGAGCCTGATGCCGATCACCGAGATCGGGTTCTCGCAGTTGCTCGATCGGACGATCCGCGCCCTGCAGGAGGACGTCGCTGCCGACCCATCCGGCGACAACACGCTCGTCGAGCACATCACGACCGCGACGATCAATGGCCGTCCCTGCGAGATGCTGCGGATCACGCATCCACGGCGTCGCGACGGCCTGCGGTTCTTCAGCGCCAGCATGTCGATCGATTCCGAGTTGCACGTGCCGGTGCGTTTCGACGTGTACGACTGGCCGGAAACGCCCGGCCAGCCGCCCCCGTTGATGGCGGAGTTCACGTATACAAACGTGGCGCTGAACGTGAACCTGGACGATGCGACGTTCTCGTCGGCGATGCTTCGCCGCCCGTGATGGTGTCGCCGCCGCCACGCCGGTGTGCAGGCGGATGCGGTGGACATCGACATGACACGTCGGTCTCCCCGACGGGCGGTATGACCTGCTCCCCGGCAAGCAAGGCGGCCGACCTTCAATCGACTCGGTTCAACCGCAGGGAATCCGAGTTGCGGTGGTCTTCTCGCCGAAGGAAAGCCCCCGAGAATGGCCAGGCGCGTGCATCGCTCGGGGCGAGCTGGCGAGGCCGGTTGCTCAGCGTGAGTTGCCCGCGACGGTCATTCCGGCGTGGCCGGCAGGAACTGAAACGCCGCGGCCGGCTGAAAGGAGCCCGAGGCATCGCCGCTGTAGGTTTCCCCGCCCTTGAGCGGGAGCCGCTTCACCGGGGCGTTGGCCGTAAAATCGACCTTCTCGAGCGGCACCCAGAACACCGTCGGGCTCGTCGCCGAATCGAAGTACAGGACACGATCCTTCTGGTCGTGCACCGTCCTCCAGATTGTGCTGGCCACGTTCGGCTCTCCCGGCGTGGAGATCCCCAACGGCGCCGATGCGTTGCGGATCACGCTGAAGACCGACGCGATCGCCCTGGTGCCGGTGACGGTCTTGGGAATGGCATCGATGTAGAAGCTCGCTCGCACGAAGCGGTCGCTCGCCCGGATCGTGCCGGGGAGCATGACGTCGCCCCCGATGCCCTTCCAGTAGGCGTTGAGGGCGAGCTGGTCGTCGAAGGGAGGCGAGTTGGTCATCACGGTGTAGTCGCGGCCGTGGTGGATCTTCAGGCGGCCGCCGAGGTATTCGAAGATCGCCGAATCGCCCGAGGGGTCGGAGATGGCGAGATGGCCCACGCCCGGTTCCCCGTTGGGCAGCACCGGCGCGACGATCGTGAACGGCTCCTTCTCGAGGGCGGCAACCGCCTCGTCCACCGTCGCGAAGGAGTCGAGGACATACTGCGCCCAGCCGCCGATCGACAGATTCGGCCGGCCAGCCGCCGGTCTGCCGTAGTCGCTCTCCGCCAGATACAGCAGGTTCGCCACGAGCCCCTTCTCGTTCATGCCGCAGGCGGTCGCCGCACCGTAGAAGCTCACGCCCACGGACCCGTGCTTGCTCGCCCACTCGAAGCTCTGTGGCCCTGCATTGCCGTGCCGCTTCATGCCTCGGGGAAAGACCCAGATCTCGGATCCCGGATCCTCGACCCAGTCCATCGAGCGTCCCACGATCACTGCCCCATCGCCGAAGACATGCAGGCAGCGGGTGCAGGCGTGGGCCGGCGCCGCGACCAGCAGGAAGCCGGCCGCTGCGGCGACCATCACACGGGAGCAGGAGGAGAGCGTTTGCATGAGGTGGTCTCTCGGAGTGTTAGCGGGTCGGGGTGCGGTATCGTACCGGCTGCCGGGCCGGTCGTCCCCGCTGGCTCGCGGTGGCCCAACGCGGCGACAGCGCCTTTTTCGCCATGGCGGCGATGCATGCCGAGGTTGGTGATCCCCACCGACGCTTGCGGAAAAGGCGTTGGTCGCCCTATCCTCACTCCTACCCCCAAGGAGCGACCATGATCAGCCCGAAAATCCAGGATCTGCTCAACGCCCAGCTGAACCGCGAGTATTCCTCGAGCTATGCCTACCTCGCCATGGCTGCCTACGCCGAGTCGGTGTCGCTGGTTGGGTTCGCGAGTTGGCTCCGTGTCCAGCACCGCGAGGAACTCGAACACGCGCTGAAGTTCTACGAGTACATCCACGCCCAGAACGGGCGGGTGACGCTCGCCGCGATCGCCCAGCCACGGGCGGAGTACCAGAGCATCGTCGAGGTGTTCGAGAAGGTGCTCGAGCACGAGAAGTACATCACCCGCTCCATCCACGAACTCTACGGCGCGGCTGAGGCCGAGAAGGATTACGCGACCAAGACCTTCCTCGGCTGGTTCGTCAGCGAGCAGGTCGAGGAGGAGGCCGCAGCCCAACTCATGGTCGACAGGCTCGGGATGATCGGTGACAGCAAGGGGTCGCTGCTCTACCTGGACAAAGAGGCGAAGAAGCGCGAGTAGCCCCCGCGAATGGTCGCACCATCCGCATCGCGGCGGCGATGCACGTGGCCACGACGATCAGGCAGGCTACCGCAGGCTCGGGCACGGCGGCCACGCCCGCCGCCGGATCGGCCGCGTTGTAGGAGTCGGCGGCATACAGGCCCGTGGACATCAGTTCGGCGATATCGAGCGCGTCGAACAGGCCGTCGTGGTTGAAATCACCTTCGTTCCAGGATGCCGGCGCACCCGAGTCGAACTTCCCGCCCGCCACGGTGTTGGCGATGTCGAGGATGTCGATGTTCCAGTCGAGATTCGTATCGCCCGCTGCGGCATACCCGAACGTCATGGAGCCATCGCCATGGTCGAGCCAGCCCACGGTGCGGGAGCCGCCGCTGGCGGCCGCGACGCTCGATGTGATGCCTGCCGTGCCGCTCCACGATCCGCCGCTCCGGCCTGCACGAAGAGCCGCCAGCAGGTCGTTCCTGCTCAATCCCGCAGCCACGGTGATCGATCCGTTGCCGACGTCGGTCACGCCGCCGGCAAGCACCGCCAAGCCGCCGACGACCGTGGTGAGTGCGGGTGAGACGGTGACCGTGCCGCCGGCAAGGGGCACGACTCGGCAGGCGCCGAGCGCCCCGCCGCTGGCGATCTGCAGTCGGCCCCCCTGCACGGTGAACGAGCCGCTCAGCGTGCTGGCGCGATCGACCAGGAGCGTGCCCGTGCCCGTCTTCAGCAGCGGCGTGGTGCCCGAGAAAATCGGATGCCCCGCCTCGCTTTGGGTCCGCACCCCGCCACTGACGTTGACCTTGATCACCGAGCGATCGACCGTGAGCTGATACACCAATCCGGGCTGGGCAAAGTAAAACGGCCTCGGATCCGTCGCGCTCGTGGGGGCATCCATCGACGAGATGTCCCAGCCGGCCGTTGTGGTCCCGAGGTCGCGGTCGGGATTGAGCCGGACCTGCAGAAAACTCCCGCCGGCGTAATCGGGA
>CAIKWU010000460.1 GCA_903831155.1 uncultured Planctomycetaceae bacterium
CCGGGCGGGTGGCGACGGGGCGGAAGCAGATCGCACCCCGGTGCGGCCGGTTGGTAGCCGGCCCCGGTCACGCTCACACCCCAGCACGAATCGCCCGGGTTGACCGGCAGGTACCGGTAGTATTCGCGGCGTTCGTGAGTGGCACTTTTGGCCATGATAGACGCAGCGTATTCGTTTCGGCGGGCCGATGCCACTGCGGAAATGACACGATTTCCGCGGGCATCCGGAGTGGTGGTCCGGGCCCTCCGGCGGCGGAGATTGGTACGAATGGGCAGCATTCCGCACTTTCAGGCATGCTGTTCGGAACGTCATCGCCGGGGTATGACTGCATCGAATCGCGGGGCCCGCAGCCCCGGGTGCGATGCACGTTCCTGCCACAGTTTCGGGGGTCTCGCCGATGTCGGATCGCCTTGCCACGGTTGCCTCGGAAGCGGCTGCGTCGGCCGCGGTGTCACGAAGGTCGTTCGTCGCGGCAGCCGCTGCGGGAGCCGGAACGGCGGCGATGGTCCATTCCTCCGTGCCTGCCGCCGAGGAGACCCGTGAACTGCGGCTCGGGGTGATTGGCTGCGGCGGCCGCGGCAGCGGTGCGATCAACGACTCGCTCTCGATCAACGAGGGCGTCCGGCTCGTGGCCACCGCCGATCTCTACGCTCCGAAGTGCGCGTCGCTCTGGAAGGCGATGCGGGAGGCCCATCCCGACAAGGTCGCGGCGGAGGAGACGATCGCCGCCGGTCTCGACGGCTACCGGCGGGTGCTCGACGACACGACCATCGACCTCGTGCTGATCACGACGTCGCCGGGCTTCCGGCCGATCTACCTGCGGGAGGCCGTGGCGGCCGGCAAGCACGTGTTCGCCGAGAAGCCGGGTTGCGTCGATCCGGCCGGATACAGGATGTGCCTCGAGACGCACGAAGCTGCCGTGGCCAAGGGCGTGGCGGTGGTGGCGGGCACGCAGTATCGCCGACAGGTCAACTACGTCGGTGCCGTCGAGCAGATCCGGCAGGGGGCGATCGGCGACGTCATCGGGGCCACTGCCCGCTACTGTGCCGGCGGCATCTGGTACCGGCCGCGGACCGAGGGCATGAGCGACGCCGAATACCAGCTCAACAACTGGATGCACTTCATCTGGCTGAGCGGCGACCAGATCGCCGAGCAGGCCGTCCACAATCTCGACACCATCAACTGGGTGATGGGCGAGAATCCCGTGTCGGCCTTCGGGTCGGGCGGCAGGTTCACCCGGCCCGACGACAGCGAGATGTGGGACAGCGTCAGTCTCGACTACGAGTATCCGGGCAATCGGATGGTGTCGTTCATGTGCCGGCAGATTCCCGGGGCGGCGGGTGACGTCGGCAACGTGATCTACGGCACGAAGGGGCAGTGCCACATCGGTGCGGCCAACGCCGGCTCACGGATCTTCGATCGGGATGGAAAGAAGGTCTGGGAGATGGCCGGCAGCATCGCCGACGCCTACAAGCAGGAACACAAGGACCTGGTCGACTCGATCCGTGCGGGCAAGCCGATCGTCGAACTCAGGCAGCTCGCCGACAGTTCGATGGTGGCGGTGATGGGCCGCATGGCCTCCTACACGGGGCAGAAGGTGACCTGGAAGTTTGCCACCGAGGAGTCGAAACTCGACCTGTTCCCCAAGGACCTGACATGGGAGTCTTCGCTGCCGAAGCCGCAGTTTGCGGTGCCTGGCAAGACGAAGCTCGTCTGACGCCCGGCCCCGTTTCGAGACGCCCACGTTCGCAGGAGACACGTTCGATGACCGCGACCCCCGGGACCCCCTCCACGTCCGCTCCGATCTACCGTGGCCCGCTGCCCCACGTGACGACCGTCGAGCGGCTGCCCGTCACCGTCTACGACCAGCCCGCCGACGCCAGCCGCGCGGTGGCCCGCGAGATCGCCGACCTGGTTCGTGAGCGGGCCGCCGCCGGCAAGAAGACGGTGCTCGGGCTCGCCACCGGCAGCACGCCGGTGGGCGTCTACGACGAGCTGATCCGCCTGCACCGTGAGGAGGGGGTGTCGTTCAAGACGGTCGTGACGTTCAACCTCGACGAGTATTGGCCGATGCAGCCCGACGCGCTGCAGAGCTATCACCGCTTCATGCGGGAGCACCTCTTCGACCACCTCGACATTCCCGCCGACGCGATCCACATTCCCGATGGCACGCTCCCCCGCGAGCGGATTCATGGGGCCTGCGCCGCCTACGAGGAGCAGATCCGCGAGGCCGGGGGCATCGACCTGCAGGTGCTGGGGATCGGCCGCACCGGCCACATCGGGTTCAACGAGCCGGGCAGCACGGCCGAGAGCCGCACCCGGTTGATCACGCTCGACAGCGTGACCCGCAGCGACGCGGCCGCCGACTTCTTCGGCGAGTGGAACGTGCCCCGCCAGGCGATCACCATGGGCGTGGGCACGATCCTCGATGCCCGTCGGGTCGTGCTCCTCGCGTTCGGCGAGCACAAGGCTCCGATCGTCCGCAAGGCCGTCGAGGAGCCGGCCTGCAGCCACGTCTCGGCCAGCATGCTGCAGCAGCATGCCAACGCCAGGTTCGTGCTCGATCGGGCCGCGGCGGCCCGGCTGTCGCGGTTCGAGGCGCCCTGGGTGGTGGGCCCGCTCGATTCGCTCGGCCTGGAGTGGACTCCGCAGCTCGCGAAGAAGGCGGTCATCTGGCTGTCGCTCCTGCTCGGCAAGCCGATCCTCAAGCTCACCGACGAAGACTACAACGAGCACTCCCTGCAGGATCTGCTCTCGTGCCGTGGTCGGGCGTACGACACGAACATCGGCGTGTTCAAGGCGATGCAGGGCACGATCACGGGCTGGCCGGGCGGCAAGCCGGAGGGCAGCCCCGGAGTGCCGGGTGGATGCGACGCGTTTCCGAAGCGGGTGATCGTGTTCAGCCCGCATCCCGACGACGACGTGATCAGCATGGGCGGCACGTTCATCCGGCTCTGCGAGCAGGGGCACGACGTGCACGTCGCCTACCAGACCAGCGGCAACATCGCCGTCTGGGACGAATCCGCCGACCGCCACGTCGACTTCGTCGAGGAGTTCTGCAAGGCGTTCGGTGTGGGCACGAAGACCTCGGGCATCGCCGACCGGATCCGGCAGTTTCTCAAGTCGAAGTCGGCCGGAGCCGTCGACATTCCCGAGTTGCAGGCGGTGAAGGGGCTGATCCGCCGCACGGAGGCCCGGGCGGGGGCTCGATACTCCGGGGTAAAGCCGGAGAACATCCACTTCCTCGACCTGCCCTTCTACGAGACCGGCCGCGTGAGAAAGAAGCCGATTGGCTCCGACGATATCGCGATCACCGTCGAGCTTCTGGAGCGGGTGAAGCCGCACCAGGTCTACGCCGCGGGCGACCTCTCCGATCCCCACGGCACCCACCGCGTGTGCCTCGCGGCGATCCTGGGGGCACTCGCCGAGGTCAAGAACCGCCCGTGGGCGAAGGACTGCCAACTCTGGCTCTACCGCGGCGCCTGGCAGGAGTGGGAGCCGCACGAGATCGAGATGGCGGTGCCGCTCTCGCCCGACGAGGTCGAGCGGAAGCGGATGGCGATCTTCAAGCACGAGAGCCAGAAGGACCGGGCGCTCTTTCCCGGGGCCACCGATCCGCGGGAGTTCTGGCAGCGGGCCGAGGATCGCAACCGCGACACCGCCCGGCTCTACGACAAGCTCGGCCTGCCGGAATACGAGGCCATCGAGGGCTTCGTGCGGCACCAGTTCTAGGCTGCGAACACGAAGGACATCATGACGAAGAAGTACAACGTCGGCATCATCGGTTACGGCTGGGCGGCAACGGCCCACATCGCGGCGATCAACGCCACCACGCAGGGTCGCGTCGCGGCCGTCTGGTCGTCGCGGCCGCTCGACTCCGCCGAGCTCTCCGCGAAGCACGGCGGGCACGTGAAGGCCTATCGCGAACTCGACGCGATGCTCGCCGACCCCGACATCCACGTGGTCGACATCACGAGCTATCCCAGCCAGCACCGCGACCAGGCGGTGGCCGCGGCGAAGGCGAAGAAGCACGTGATCCTGGAAAAGCCGATGGCCAACACGCCGGACGAGGTCCGCGACATCGTGGCCGCCGCCGAGGCTGCCGGCGTGAAGGGCTGCGTCTGCTTCGAGTGCCGCTACTCCAACCAGTTTCAGGTGACGAAGGCGCTCGTCGACGAGGGGTTGCTGGGGAAGCTGCACTACGGCGAGATCGACTACTACCACGGCATCGGGCCATGGTATGGCCAGTACCGCTGGAACACCGGCCGGAAGGACGGCGGCAGCGCCCTGCTCACGGCCGGCTGCCACGCCCTCGACGCCCTGCTGATGATCATGGGCAACGACGTCGAGACGGTGACGAGCCTGAGCACGAAGTCGTCGAGCCCGATCTTCGCCCCCTACGAGTACGACACGTCGAGCGTCACGCTCCTGCACTTCAAGGGCGGCGCGGTGGGCAAGACGGCGGCGATCGTCGACTGCCTGCAGCCCTACTACTTCCACACGCACCTCGTGGGCAGCGAGGGGAGCCTTCTCGACGACCGCTTCCACTCGATGAAGCTCAAGGCCGAC
>CAIKWU010000461.1 GCA_903831155.1 uncultured Planctomycetaceae bacterium
CACAAGGCGAATGCCGCCAAGCTTCTTGGCGTCCACGCCAACACGATGACGCGGCTGCTCAAGGAAATCGAGGGCGGCGAGGCTGCCACCGACGACGAATCGGCCGCCTAGTTTGTTCCGGCTGGGCCGCTTTTCGGGTCGCCGCTCGGTGTGCTTTTCTGGGCAGGCTCCGTCTTGGTATCCGTCCTATTATCCGTCTTGGGCTCGGTCGAAATCGGCGGCTTCGGGGGCGCGGGCTTTTTCTCGACCGGTCGCGGCCGATCGTCGTGGTTGAGCGCCGACGTCCAGCAGCCGCAGACATACTTGTCGATCATCCCGATCCGTCGCATGCGATCCCCGTCGACGTCGGTGTAGTACAGGTCGTTCGAGAAAGCGCCGTTCTCGTCGAGGTCGCGAAACCGGTCGGCCTCCGTCGGCGTCGAGTCTCCGTCCATATCGAGCCAGGGCTCACTGGTCAGGCCTGCCGAGAGGATCGACGATCGCGACACCGGCTCACCGTGGAGCACCAGCGAACGTCCCTCGTGCCAGTCGCCGGCGAACAGCGCACCCGCCTCGAGCGCAATCCGGCCGGCATCGATGAACATCCGATCGCCCACCGGCTTCAAGACCGACAGCAGCGGGAGCATAGAGAAGGTGACGAGTGCCCCGCCCGCCAGCAGCAGGCCGCCGAGCCCCCCGGCCACTGCCCCGCAGACACGGCTGGCGACCGCGACGGCGGCCTCGCCGTCATCCAGGGGTTGGTCGTCCTCATTGCGGTGCAACCCCCGGCGGAGCAGCGCGAACGTGCCCCAGAGCAACCCTGCGAACACGACGAGCATGATCCACCCCTGGGGCACCAGCGGCCCGAGGGCCATCTGGATACCGGCATCAACGAGGTCGGTGACCGGTTCGTGAGCGACCGTCGCGATGGTCAGGCACGCGAGGAACTCGAGTGCCGCCACGACCGCCGCCTGCAGGCCATGACGGAAGCCCAGCCAGCCGCAGCCGAGCACGCTGGCAATCACAAGAAGGTCGTACATGGCAGGTCCGGTCGGTGGGGGTCGGAAACAACGTGTCAGGCTAGCCGGTGACCCGAAGGATCTCGTTCACGGTGGTGTCGCCGTGCACGACCTTCGTCAGGCCGTCGATCTGCATGGTGAGCGTGCCACTGAGCACCGCAGCCGCCTTCAGGTCGCGAGCCGAGGGCTTGGCGGTGATGAGCTTGCGAATCTGGTCGTTCATCACGAGCAACTCGTGCACGGGCACGACGCCGTGGAACCCGGTCTGGCCGCACGCGTCACATCCCTTTTCCTTGTAGATGTGCTTGATGGCGCCCGGCTTGAGGTTGAACTTCCGCACCAGTGCCTCGGGCGGCTCGCAGGGCACCTTGCACTTGGGGCAGAGCCTGCGAGCGAGACGCTGCGCCAGAATGGCCGTCACCGCCGTCTGCACGAGCATTGGCTCGACACCCAAATCGAGCAGCCTTGTGAGCGCGTCGATGGTGTCACGGGCCTCGAACGTGGCGAACACGAAGTGCCCTGTGAGGGCCGCCTGCATCGCGATCTCACAGGTTTTGCGATCGTCGAGATCGCCGACCATCACGACATCGGGGTCCTTTCGCATCACCATCTGTAACACGCTGGCAACCGTCGCCCCTCCCGCCAGATCCACTTCGATCTGCACGATGTCGTCGAGCGGCTGCTGCACCGGCGACTCGACCGTCATAATCTTTCGTTTCCTGGCGTCGAGTTCGCGGAGGGCTGCGTAGAGCGTCGTCGTGCGGCCCGTTCCGCTCGGCCCCACCACCAGCAGCATGCCATAGGGCCTGGAGACGGCCTCGCGGAGTTGGGCGAGCACCTTGGGGCGAAATCCTAGGGATTCGAGCCCGCGCTGATGCTGGGCCGCATCGGCCCGCTTGAGCCGCAGGAGCATCCGCTCAGCAGTGGCTGGGCCCGTCGACTCGACATCGATCTGATACCGCACGCCCCGCAGCAGCACACCGAACGTCCCTTGTCGGCTCGTGTCGGCATCGGTACCAGCCATGTCGGCCATCACCTTGAGCGTTGCCATCACACCTCGGGCCTCGTCGCTACCGATTTTCTCCAAGCTCTTGTCGCTGCCTCGCGCATGAGCCTTCACGTCGTAGCGGTTATCGGCGGGCTCGAAACTGAGCGTCGCGGCGTTGGCGCGAATGATCGATTGCAACAGTTGCTGCGCCTTGAGCACGTGCGGCGACACCCGGGTTTCGGACTTACCGCCGGGCGAAATCGTCATCACGACGGTGCCGTCCTTCTTGAGGAAACTGAAGGCCTCGGCTGACGCGACCGCCTTGCCTTGGCGTTTGCCCGACTGCGTCTTCGTGGTGGTTCCGGTCAGTCGTCGTCGCCAGCCACCGATCAGGTCGGTGACCTGCTCCTTGAGGCTCCGGGGCGGGCCTCTGTCGGCCGCCCCCTTGGTCCATGGTGCGACGTGCGGCCGGAGCTCAGCCGCCAGATTCCTGAGCCCCCCTTTGGCTAGCACGCGGCGGCCTTCCGGCAACCCGGCATCCTTGGCGCGGATGAAGAGCATCCCTGCCACTGCCAGGCAGGGTGCGACCGCCGGCACCACCCACGGTACCCGCGTCACACAGCCCGCGAGCAGCACCAGACCGATGACCCCAAAGATCAGATTCCAGCGACCAGCCTCGTCGGCCCCCAAAGCCACGCCCGTTCTCTGGACCCAACCCGTGGCGATGATGCAGGCGGCGATCGCGAGGCACAGGCCCGTCGTCAGAGCGAGTGGCCCCCAGGGAACGGCCTGAAACGACGGCACCTCAATCGCGGCCACCGGGACGAGCGCCGCGAGATCCGGCATCACCATGAAGATTCCCGGACTGCCGCAGCCAGCATGCATGGATTGATCCGCGTCGGCCGCTGCCGCACCTACTCCTATTGGCTGCCAAAAGTATACCTCCAATGACAATCCTTCATCCGGGCTCGCCGGGCGCCTCCGGCGGCGCGGGAAATGCCCGCGTGGGCTCAAGGTCAGCAGCAGCCGCCTGGGCCCGGAGCGTCTCGCCGAGACGTCCCCAGACCCGTGAACGGATCGTGTCAGGCGTCCAGGACCAAATCCTCGCGCGCATGAGCACTGGCGTCGAGGCCTGCCGCATCGCACTTTCGTACGACGCATCCACGATTTCCGGAAACGGCGGGAGCTTCGCCTCCTTGGCGACGTGCTTCGTGCCCGGAGCACTGGCGGCGTACCGCCGATCGTAGACCGAATACGCCAGTTGCATGAACCGGTTGAAGGTGTCGAGCCGTCCTTTGGCGAGGCCGTCGAGCATGGCCCGTTGCACCATCGCATCGAGGAACTGCCGCGTGTTGGACACGTCGATGTCCATCACGCCCCCCCGCCGCAGCGCCAGAAACCCCTCCAGCCCCTCCGTGTAGAGCGGTTGGTCGCCGCGGCCAGAATCACTGGCGATGGTCACGAGTTTGCCAAAGCAGCCG
>CAIKWU010000462.1 GCA_903831155.1 uncultured Planctomycetaceae bacterium
CCAGGCGGGCAGGCGTCGTGAGTCCCGGCCATCCATGGCCCGGGCTTGCTTGCTTTGTGGCCCGCCCTCCAGGCGGGCAGGCGTCGTGAGTCCCGGCCATCCATGGCACCTGCCGGCTGTTTTTTGCGCGGCCTCCTGCCGCTCGTTCACGCCAGCCGGGCCATCCATCATCCCAGCCCGTGGCGGATTCGCCCCGTGATCTGCCCGATTCGTCTCTACCCGTGGCCGACTCGTTCCAGATCATGAAGTTCGAGTGGACGAACGCGCAGTACGTGCAGTTCCTCAACGCGGTAGACGCATCGGGCACAAATCCCAACGCCGTCTACAACACCAACATGGACAGCAACCCCCGGGGTGGGATCAGTTTCACGAGCGGCGCGTCTGACGGCAGCAAGTACGCCGCGAAGACCAACATGGGCGAGAAGCCGGTGAACTTCGTGAGCTGGTTCGACGCGGCACGCGTTGCCAACCTGGCTCCAGAATGGTCAGGGGTCGGGCAGTACGGAGACGGGCGCCTATACGGGGAACTGGATCTGCTGGCAGCACTGGCAACTTTGCGAACTTCGAGAATGGAGCCGTCTGGAACAGCCTGACCGGCAACCTGACGACAGTGGGCACCAACGGCGGGCCGAGTCCATACGACACGTTTGACATGAGCGGAAACGTCTCGGAGTGGAATGACCTGACGGGTGCTGCCGGCTCGTCTCGTGGGCGCCGGGGCGGCGGCTGGAACGGTAGCGCCCTCGACGTGTCGGCTTCCGGCAGCAGCTCGATCGACCCGTCGAGCGAGTTCGTCGTCCTCGGTTTTCGTCTCGCAAGTCCGATTGCCGTCCCCGAACCCTCCACCTGTGCCATGGCCCTCGCCGGGCTGGCCTGCGGCGGCTACTCGCTTTTCTGCCGTCGCAAGCGGTCCTGACACGCACCAGCCAACGAGCCAACGTGACTCGAACGCGAGGGGAACAGGTTTTCATCAAGGGCCTGCTCCCCTCGGTGTTTTCACGGCCAGCCTCAATCTGCCTGCACCACCGTGCGCATGTGACCGCCACGGGCACGACGTTCTGCGAAGCCTGAACGAGCCGCTGACGACTCGCTCTCACCGCTGATTCGTCCCTAACTCTGCCCGATTCGTCCCAAGCGCGCCCGATTCGTCCCTGCCCGTGCCCGATTCGTCACTTTGCCGGCGGCGGCCGTTGTGCGGCGGGCGTGGTTCGCTCTACTGCGGAGGTGCATCGGCTTCCCCGCTGCCGTCCGGAGAGCTTGCCATGACTGACTCGATGAACCGCGATCGCCTGCTGTCCCGCCTCGTGATCGCGGTAGCTTTCGCCGCCGGCGCTGCGATTCCTGCTCATGCGCAGATCACCTGGACCAACTACACCACCGGAAACGGTCTGCCCACCAATGACGTGCGCGGCGTCTACGCGGCCGGCAGCACGATCTACGCGGCGACCGGCAACGGTCTCAGCATCTCGACCAACAATGGCGCGAACTGGACCAATCGCACCTCGGCAAACAGTGGCCTGGGAAACAACGACATGCTCGGCGTCTACGCGGCCGGCAGCACGATCTATGCCGCGACCTACGAAGGCGGCCTGAATGTCTCGACCAACAATGGCACGACCTGGACCACCTACACCACGGGAAGCGGCCTGGGGAGCAACATCGTGGCGGGCGCCTACGCGGCCAGTAGCACGATCTATGCGGCAACCTTCGGCGGCCTGAGTGTCTCGACCAACAATGGCACGACCTGGACCACCTACACCACGGGAAGCGGCCTGGGGAGCAAC
>CAIKWU010000463.1 GCA_903831155.1 uncultured Planctomycetaceae bacterium
CAAACGTGTTGCCGGTGCCCGACAATCTGAGCGTGTTCACCGAGTTGGGCATGTCGTTCCGGTAGAAGATGCTCACCGTGCCGCTGCCGTTGGTGATGCTCCCGCGGAGATCCAGGAACGATGGATCGGTCGTCGTGGACGTGTTGTTGGGGGTGTAGCGGATGATCTTGGTGCCCGCACTGCCCGCCGACGCGTTGCCGGCCATAGCGAGGTTGAGCGCTCCAGACGTCACGCTGGCCATGTTGATCTGCAACGTGTTCGAGACCACCAGGATGCTGGGCGTCATCAGGTTCGTGCCGCTCGTAACGGCCGAGTTGACGGCAAGGATCGACGTGCCGCTTGTTGCAGAAAACGTGATGGTGCTGGTGTTGGACGTACTGAGAGTGACCGGAAACGTGGTCGCGCCCGTGGTGCCGCCAAGATTCAGCTGCCGGATTGCCACCGAAGCGTCGAGGTTGATTGTGGGCGCCGAGGTGTAGATCGCCTGGACGAAGGCCCCATCGTTCGTGCCGCTGCCGACCGAGCCCGGGTAGAGGTTCGTCGCGCTCGTACCCGACCAATTGACCGAGTCCGTCCAGTTGCCCGTGCCCGACAGCGTTTTCCACGTGTAGTTGGCGGCGAGGGCGGGCGATGCCGCGGCAGCGAGCACCGCGACCACCACGCACGCACACGTCGAGCGGGCTGTTGAATGGCTGTTCATCGTGAATCGTCCCCGGGGTGACCCAGTAGTCGTAATGCTGAGGGCCGGAAATTGGATGTCCCGCCCCCCGACCGAATGGTCCTCACTATGAAAGCCCGCCCCTGGGAACGCATCGTACGAAAGGGCACCCGTCCCGCAGTCCGCTGCGAAACCCACTGCAGCAGCCGTCCAGCCGCCGCAATTCCGCCGCTACACTGCAGAAACCATGCTCTCGAACCCATCTGACCTCGCCCGCCGTGCCGTCGTCTCGCTGGCCAGCATGCTGTGCGGCATTGGACTCGCGGTCGGGCCCTGGCCGGTCGCGCGTCCGGTTGTCGCGGCCCCGGATGACGAGTTCGACACGGCACCCCTCCGCACGATTCCGGAAGTCCTCGCCTTGCCGGTGGAGCAGTTCGAGCGGCAACGGCCCGTCGTCGTGCGGGGAGTCGTCACGCTTCTCCAGCCGTTGGTGATCCAGAACGGCGACGACGCGATCTATGTCGACCACACGCAACTCCACGTTGACCGCGGCCAGCACTGGCGCGACATTCTCGACTCGCTGCCTCTGGCACTCGGCGCGGAAGTCGAGGTGACGGGGGTCGTCGACCCGGGTGGCTATGCGCCGTGGGTCATCATGCACTCCATCAAAAGGCTGGGCGAACAGCCACTGCCCGAACCGGTGTCGCTCGACATCGCCCAACTGTTCGCCGGCGAGGGCATGGGCCGGCGCATTCGGGCATCCGGGGTGGTGCAGGCGGTGCTCGAACACCCGAAGCGATGGTCGCTGGCCTTCGAATCGGCGTCGCGGCGATTCAACGTGACCATCGCGAAGGCCGTGATGCCGGAACTGCCCGCAGGGCTGGTCGACGCCGACGTCGAGGTGGTGGGCGTGGGCAAGACGTTTCGGAATACCCGGGGCGAGTTCGTCGCGCCCGGCCTCTACCTGGCCAGCGGTGACGACCTGCGGGTGACTCGCGAGCCGAGCCAGGGACCATTCGAGCTGCCCCTCACTCCCCTCGGCAGCATCGCCCGCTACCGGCCAAAGCCCCTCGGCGGCCACCGCGTGCGGACGTCGGGGGTCGTCTCGTTCGTCTCGCAAGGCACGCTGTTCCTGCAGGACGGCATCGGTGGCGTGCAGGTCGACCTGGCGCCACACGAGGAGGCGACCATGGCCTTCGAGCCGGGCGATCGCATCGAGGTGGCCGGTTTTCCCGATATGACGACCGGGATCGGGGCGGTCACCTGGGCCGTGGCGCGGAGGCTCTCCCGCGGCGAGCCTCCGCCGCCGCTCCGCGTCCAACCCGGCCACATCCTCCGCGTGAACGACGCGCATTCGCAGGAGGGCAGCGTGGCCCGTCCCGGCAGCTACGATGGCTGCCTGGTTCGCTGCCGGGGAAAACTCGAGGCCATCAACGCGGGAAGTGGCGGCACGCTCCTGACGCTGACGGAGGATGGCACCGCCTTCACCGCCCGGTTGGCCGACTCCGATCGCGACGAGCGGGTGCCGTTCGTGCTCCGCAGCGAGCTCGAGATCACCGGCATCGTGCAGGCGGAGCGCAGGCCGCCTGCGGACTTGGACAGCCTGCGGGGGTCGACGAGGCTGGCCCAGGTGGGGTTGCTGGTCCGCGACCCCAGCGACATCCGGGTGGTGCGACTTCCGCCGTGGTGGACTCCCGGACGTCTCGCGGCTGCGGCCGGCGTGCTCGGCATCCTCGCCGCGGCGTCGGCCGTGTGGGTCACGTTCCTGCGGCGCGAGGTCGCCCGACAGACGGCACGGGCCATCGCCGAGGAGTCGGCCCGCCAGCAGGCCGCGCTCGACTACGACATCACGCTTCGGGAGCGAAACAAACTGGCCGGCAACCTTCACGACACGGCCCTGCAGACGGTGACCGGCATCGCCTTCCAGTTGAAGGTCTGCGAGGCCAAGGAGCGGGACCGGGTCACGAATCCCGGCCCCTCCGCCGGCGATGACGACGTCGGTCGCCATCTGGGCGTGGCCCGCAAGATGGTCGAGCATGCGGCCGATCAGCTGCGGGGAACCGTGTGGTCGTTGCGATCACTGCCGAATGAGGGACGAACGTTCTCCGACGCGCTCCACGAACTGGTCGGGCGGCTCGGGGCCGGCCACGACGCCCGCGTTCAGCTCGTGTTCGATCCGCATGCCGACGCGATCCCCGCCTACGTCGCGGGAAACCTGATCCTCGTGGTCCAGGAGGCCGTCCACAACGCCCTCCATCACGCCTCGCCGCGGCGGATCGACGTGACGGTCGAGAGCGACTCGGCCGGCGGGGTGTCGATCGAGGTCCGTGACGACGGCACCGGCTTCGAGGTGGGCACGCAGGCCGGACCACGGCACGGGCATTTCGGGCTCGCCGGCATGCGGGAGCGGGTGGAGCGGCTCGGCGGCTGGTTCGAGATCGACTCCACCCCCGGCGAAGGCACACGCGTGCGGGGCGGCGTGCCGGCCGGACTGGCAACGCCGGCAGCAGGAGTCCATGTGTACGAATGAGCGCCGCCCCTTCGTACCATGCCGCGGCGGCCCTCCGGCGGTCGAATCGAGTTCGCGGCCGGGCTTCCCGTACTCTGCAAGGCTGTCGATGGTTGCCACTCGCATTCGCATTCTTCTGATCGACGACCACGCCGTGCTCCGTGCCGGCCTGGCGAACCTGCTCGCGCTCGAGCGGGACCTGCTGGTGGTGGGCGAGGCCGACAACGGCGAGGCCGGCGTTCAGCTCGTGCAGCGGTGCCAGCCGCACGTCGCCATCATCGACGTCAGCATGACGGGAATGGACGGCGTGGAGACATCGAAGCGGATTCGGCGACTCGCGCCCGACGTGAGAATCCTCATGCTGACGTCGTCCGAGTCGGCCACCGACGCGGTCAGGTCGATCGAGGCCGGAGCCGCAGCCTACCTCACGAAACGCGTCGCGCACGACGAGATCGTGTCGGTGATCCGCAAGGTGCATGCCGGTCACAAGTCGATCCAGATCGGCGTTCGCCCCGCGGCGTCGCCACCGCGGCCGGAACTGCTCTCCCTGCGTGAGCTGGAAGTGCTGCGGCTGATGCGACTGGGAACCACCAACATCGAGATCGGCCGGAAGCTGGGGATTGCGGAGCGGACGGTGAAGTCGCACGTGACTGCGATCCTGATCAAGCTCAATGCGTCGGATCGGGCCGGCGCCGTCGCCCGTGGGTTCGACCTTGGCCTCCTCAAGATCGATCCCGAGGCCGCGGGACCGCGACGCGGCTGACCGTCGCCGCGATCCCGTCGGGGCGGCAGCGGCGTCGTCACACCGGTCAGAAATTGATGCTCACGCGTCCATTTGTAGAAGCTCAACGCCGCGAGGCGTGGAACCGCCGCACGACGCCGTGTCCAGCACGCTTCGGCCGCGGCCTCACGGCCGGTCGGCTTCCACCCCTCCTGAGCCGGCGATCTACCTGTCTCGGAATCGCTATCTCGGAAGCGCTCCTGGGACGAAACGGGCGAGGTTAGGGACGAAACGGGCCTGTTCATGCCCTTCCGTACGATGCGGCCGGGCGGCCGGGCTGGCTAGTTTCAGTCCATGGGCTTGGGGGTCGCGGGCCCCTGCTCGAACCATCGGCTCCGAGGACCACGGCATGCCTGGAACATCACCATTCGCTTCGCGAAGACGCAACTGCTCGGTGGCCGCTGCCGTCGTCGCCGTCGTCGCCCTGAGCGCCTCGCCCGCCCTGGCCGTCTCGTACACGTGGGCTTCCCTCTCCACCGGCGGCGACTGGACCACGGCCGCCAACTGGAACCCGAACACCGGCTACCCGGGCCTGACGGTCACCGGGACCGACTTCGCCCTCTTCAATCAGGATATTACCGGCAACCAGGCGGTGAATCTCGACGCCTCGGTCGGCATTCAAAACCTGTTTCTTGGCGACACCGCCCAAACGTCGGGCACGTTCAACACGATCGCGATCAGCACCACCAACGGCAGCGCCCTGACCTTTAACTCAGCGGCTGGCCTGAGTGCCGTCAG
>CAIKWU010000464.1 GCA_903831155.1 uncultured Planctomycetaceae bacterium
CGAGCACACGCAGGCTGCGTTCCACCTCGACGGTGAAGTCGACGTGGCCCGGGGTGTCGATCAGGTTGATCGCGCAGTCGCCCCACTGCACGCTCGTGGCGGCCGAGGTGATCGTGATCCCGCGCTCCCGCTCGAGGTCCATGTAGTCCATGGTTGCCCCATCCCCATCGCCCTTCACTTCCTGGATGCGGTGGATTCGACCGGCGTAGTAAAGGATCCGCTCGGAGAGCGTGGTCTTGCCGGAGTCGATGTGGGCCGAGATGCCCATGTTGCGGAGCTTGGTCAGGTCCATGGATGCACGTTCTTCGGGGAAAATCGGGGGAATGGGCCGGCAGGTGGGACGACAGGCGCCCGGCCCTTGGAAACGCGAGCCGACGAATATACTGCGGTCTCGAAAAACGGGACAGTCGGCACGTTTCGGCCGGTGTTTCCCCCGCCTCAGGCCGCCCCGCCGATGACCACCTCAGATTCGCCGGCTCCCGACACCCCACCGACCGATTCCCGGCCCCTCGTCGATTACGGCCCACCCCAGCCGTGGCTGGCGTGCGTCTATCCGATGCTGGCCTTCCTGCTGATCGGGCTCCTCGAACCCTCGCTCGAGGGCAAGGGGCTCGCCGGCCGGCTCGGCATTCCCTACGGCTGGTATCCGCCGCTCTACGCCCTCCGCGTGGCCCTCACGCTCGGCATGCTCTACGTGGCGTGGCCCTCGATCCGGGGATGGCTCGGCCGGGCCACGTGGTGGCCGCCGCTCGTGGGGCTGGCGCTGGTTGTGCCGTGGGTGTGGCTCTCCACGCTCCAGAAGGATGGCGCCTGGCTCACCGGCGATACCGGCCGCGTGGGCTTCAACCCGTTCGAGTTCTACGGCGACGACACGACATCCGCGTGGGCCTACATCGCGCTGCGGTTTTTGGGCCTGGCCGTGGTGGTGCCGATCGTCGAGGAGTTGTTCCTGCGGGCGTTCCTCCTGCGATTCGTGATCCGCGAGCGGTTCTGGACCGTGCCGTTCGGCTCGCTCGACATGGCCGTGGCCCTGACCTGCGGCCTCTACGCCGTCGGAAGCCATCCCGCCGAGGCCGTGGCGGCACTCGTCTGGTTTGCCGTCATGACCTGGATCGCCTGGCAAACCCGCAAGCCGATCGACTGCATCACGGCCCACGCGGCCACGAACTTCGCCCTCGGCGTGTACGTGGTGGCCACCAACAGCTGGTGGCTGCTCTGACCGTGGGCCGCCGCGGCCGGCTCGCGCCGACGCCGACCGGCCTCCTTCACGCGGGCCACGCCCGCACCTTCAGGATCGCGGCCGACCGCGCGGGCGCCGCGGGCCTCGTGCTGCGGATCGAGGACATCGACGGGCCGCGCTGCCGGCACGAGTTCGTCGAGGCCGCGATCGACGACCTGCGATGGCTCGGATTCTCCTGGAACGAGGGGCCCGACGTCGGCGGACCGCACGGCCCCTACGAGCAGAGCCTGCGAACCGACTGGTTTCTGGAGGTCTGGCGGCTGCTGGAGGAGGCCGGGGCGATCTACCCGAGCCCACACTCCCGGCGCGACGTGGAGGAGGCCGCCACCGCCCCGCACGACAACCCCGCGGAGCCGGTCTTCCCGCCGTCCCTGCGGCCGACGCACCGCGAGCGGGCCTCCGCTCCCGGCGGCGTGCCCTGGCGGTTCCGCGTGCCCGACGGCCGCTCGATCGCATTTGAAGACGCGGTCGCAGGAACGGTCCACCGCACGGCGGGGATCGACTTCGGCGACTTCGTGGTCTGGAGAAGGGACGACCTGCCGGCCTACGAACTGGCCGTCGTCGCGGACGACCACGCGATGGAGATCGACGAGGTGGTGCGGGGGGAAGACCTGCTCACGAGCACGGCGCGGCAGATCCTGATCTACGAGGCCCTCGGCTGGGGGCCGCCGGCGTGGTGCCATGTGCCGCTGGTTCGTGACGCCGCCGGCCGCCGGCTCGCCAAGCGGACCGGCGGCCTCGCCATCCGCGACCTGCGGGCCGCGGGCTGGACGCCCGACGAGGTGCTCGCGCGAGAACTTCCCGCGTAGGTCGGCAGCCGCGGATCAGCGGGGTTCGGCGCCGGCGAGTTCGTCGGGGTCGATGTCGGGCGGCTGCCGGTCCCACTCCGCCGAGTCGCGGCCCATGCGGTAGCCGAGGTCGAAGAGCCGGTTCATCCCCGCCCGGTCGAACTCGAG
>CAIKWU010000465.1 GCA_903831155.1 uncultured Planctomycetaceae bacterium
CGCCGCGGAACCCTGGCCGGACTTATTGCCCAGGTCGAGCAGGTTTGTGGGGCTCGTGATGCTGGTGTCGAGCGCAGAATCGATTGGCTCCGCCGGGGTGGATGTGCCGGAGGAAAATGCCAACGCGTTCCAGGGGCGGTGGAGCATGATGAAGAGTTCGCCCGTGGCGTTATCCTCCCAGGCGCTCGTGGCGGCGATCAGCATCTCTGGTCGTTCGGCTCCCCAAACGAGCTGCCGGTTGGGTTCGCCCGAGGTGCGGGCGTCGTTGTCCACCTGCCAGCCATCGAACGGATTTTCGTCGTACTCGAACGGGGTCATCGTTGAGTCGGCATCGCGGTATTCCACAACGTTCGCCGCCCACTGGGCGTAGGTCCGGGCCTGGGCAGTCGTCGGAGCCGCGGCGGGATGAAGGATGGCACAGACGAGCGTGTAGAGATCCTTGAAGTAGGCCTGCCGCTGGACGTAGTAGGGATGGGTTGGGACGTAGCCGGCGGGCTTCGCCGACATGAGCGGCCGGTTGAGGTCGAATCGCTCACCGCGGGCGATTTCGCCCCCGATCGCCCCCGTCACGGAGGAAGTTCCCGACATCTGAACGCCGGCGGCACTGAGGGTTTGAACCCAGGCGGAGAGATTCTTCACCGCCGATCCGGAGACCATCGTCGAATCCCAGCTGTCGGTAGTGAGCCGCAGCCGGGCCTCGTCGGCGAGGGAGCCGAGGACGCCTGCAAGCCGCAGCGGAAGTTTCATGGAGTCGATGTCGTAGGGGCGGAGCACCGCCTCCAGGTCCGCGGGCGAGAAGACGTTGTCGTAGACGGGCATGAAGCCGGCGGAGTTGGGGTCGGAATACCAGCCATTGCGGGCGGCCCGCGCATCGAGCCTGAGCTCGTAGGGATCGTCGGTCGTCTCTCCCATACCCCATTCGGGCTTGGCGAAGAGCAGCCGCGGCGCGACTCCCTGGCCGTCGGGGCCGACCGTTATCGTCTTCATGCGGCCGTGCAGGTCGGGCGGGGAGTTGTAGGATGCCCGCGGCAGCGCGCCCCCAGGCGGCGCCGATCCCCAGTTGAAGTTGGCCGAGCCGGTCCACCATAGCGACGGAATCCCGAGCGTGGCCGCTGGGTCGACGGTCCACACGTTGTTGGTCTGCGTTGGTGCCGCCCGGTAGTCGTTGATGGCGCTGATGGGATCGTCGAGGCCAGACCGGCCGGGGAGCGCCTGGTCGGGTGTCGCCGACGGCACCACGGTGCCTGAGATGAAGGTCGTGCCCGGATCCCAGCCCTCCTTCTCGCCGTAGCGGCCCTGGAGCGACTGCAGCCGAGGCGATACTGTTGACTGAGAGAATCGGCTTCCCGTAGGTCGCTTGCCCGACAACGATGTGCCCGACACACCGGTCAACAGCCATTGAGTCGGTGTCTCGCCCGTCTGAAGCCGCTGTGGAGCCGGGTAGGTGCTCGTTCCCATCTGCGGAAACATTGCGTCGCCGTTCACCTCGGCCGGACCGTAGCCGGAGCCGAGCGGCGTGTTCGTGAAACTGGTTCCCGTGGCCGACAGGGCTGCGGCGGTGGGCCATCCGGGATGGGCCGGGCTCGATGGATAGAGGCGTCGCGCCAACGACCCATGGGCATTGACGTTGAACCGCGAATCCAGATCGACGATCAGGACCGACGCATCGAGGTCGATCGTGCCGCTGGCCGTGGGGATCCCGGGGAAGCCGAAGTTCAAAAACAGGCCGTCGAGCACCCCGTCGTTGTCGTTGTCGGCCCCGTCGGGTATTCCGTTGGTCGAGGTCGTCAGCGGCGTGCCCGCCGGCAGGAACGACGGCTTGGCAACGTTGGACGACGCCACGCTGGTGAGCACGGGAGCGACATGGGCGAGGAACGCGTTGTTCGCCTGATCGAAGCCGTCCCAGCCCTCGTTGCCGCTTGTGCCGTCGAACTCGCGGCCGTTGACGACGATGCGGGTGGGGCCGCTGGGAGCGCGGAACGGGGACGGCCGCGGCGGATTGTCGAGCGTGAGCGTGAATCCCGAACCGGTCGGGGTAGCAGCCAAGATGCGGTGGGACGTGGGAGAGC
>CAIKWU010000466.1 GCA_903831155.1 uncultured Planctomycetaceae bacterium
ACCTCGCGGTAGAAGTCGACGATCACCGGATTGAAGGTGTCGGCCTCGGCCTTCAGGCCCACCCGGTCGGCGATCTTCATGCCGTGGTCCATCACCTGCTTGAAGTCGGCGTTCTTGAGGTACTGGGCGAGCTTCCGCTTCGAGAGCTTCGTGCGGCTCCCTGGCTCGGCCACGAGCGGGAGGTGCGCGTAGGTCGGCAGTTCGTAGCCGAGCGAGAGCGCGATGAACGCCTGACGCGGCGTGTTGGAGAGGTGTTCCTCGGCCCGGATCACGTGCGTGATCGCGAGGTCGTGGTCGTCCACGACGCTGGCGAGGTGGTAGAGGCACGAGCCGTCGGCCCGCTGGATCACGTGGTCCTGCTCACGCTCCCACGCAAACTCCACCCGGCCCCGCACCTTGTCGTCGATCACGAGCGCCCCTTCGCGGGGCATCTTCAGCCGCACCACGCTCTGCCGCCCCTCGGCCTCGAACCGCCGCGCGGTCTCATCGTCGAAGGCGGCGAACCGCCGGCTGTAGAGATAGGGCTTGCCGGCCGCCTGGGCCGCCTTCCGCTCCTCGTCGAGTTCCTCGGGCCGGGCGAAGTCGCGATAGGCGTGGCCCGACGCGAGCAGCTTCGCCGCGGCGGCCTTGTGACCCGCCGCCCGCTGCGACTGATAGTAGGGCGCGTGCGGGCCGCCCACGCCGGGGCCCTCGTCCCAATCGATGCCGAGCCACTTGAGCCCCTCGAGGATCGGCTCGAGCGCGTTCTCGATGTTCCGCTCGGCGTCGGTGTCGTCGATCCGGAGGATGAACTGGCCGCCGTGCTGCCGGGCGAAGAGCCAGTTGAACAGCGCCGTGCGGACGCCGCCGATGTGGAGGTAGCCGGTGGGGCTCGGCGCGAAACGGGTGCGGACGGTCATGGGGCGAACGGCTCCGGGGGCGTGGACGTGGGCGATAGCCTACTCACGCCGCGGCGCCGTTCATCCGGGCCAGCTTCCGCAGCCGCTTCCGCTCGGCCTTCGAGAGGTGGCGGTGCTCCTGATCCTGCTCGGAGCCGTCCACATACTCCGTCTCGGTCGCCTCCGTCGCGGTGTCGTCCGCCAGAAACTCCGAGGCATCGATCTCGTCGTCCTCGACGGGCCGTGACGCCTGCCTGGCCGACTCCGCCTTCGCCGGCTTCGACGCCCTCGGCGCAGCAACACACTGGCCGCGGACCTCGCGGATCACTGACCGTGCCGCGGCGAGCATCGCCACGACCGCGAAACCCGCCGCCATCGTCCAGGCCGCCCCTCCGGCGACGGCGATCCGGTCACGGCCGTCGGCGAGCCACGTGGCCGCAGCCGAACATCCCCAGGCGGCGACCGCGAGCCCGAGCCAGAACCCGGTCGCCAGCCGCTCGTGGAGCGGCAGCACGGCCCAGAGCGACACGACCGCGACGACGATCGCCGAGACCAGCACCCACCAGCCGAACCCATCCGGACCGAACGCGATCCCGGTCGCATCGGAGAAGGCGGCGGCCACGAGTCGTCCGATCGGCACGGCGCCCGCACACGCGACGGCGACGAGCACGACCGCCATCCACCCCCAGGCGCGAAACCGCCCCTTGTAGTCGTCGCGGCGGTGCCGCCGCATCAGCCGCACGACCACGGCGATCCCGGCGGCCACGAGCAGGTAGAGCTCCGCGAGCCACCCCTGGAGCGATGCCATGCCCCGGGGATCGAAGAGGCCGCCAGCCGCGGCGATCGTGCGGGCGAACCTTCCCCCGCCCGCGAACAGGTCGCGGCCCAGCAGCGGGCCGCTCGTCGCCGCCGCCACGGCGGCCGCCAGCGGCAGCAGGATCGCGATGATCGCGAGCGAGAATCCGCCCAGCGTCGTCGGCAGGAGCACGGCGGGGCCGCGGTGCTTCTCGGGCAGGGCGTCGGAATCGTAGGCCGCCATCGACCGGGGTGAATCGGCGGCCGGGGCATCGGCCTTCCCGGCCGACCGCCTCCACGAAACGATCAGCCGGCGACGCTGGTCGCGCCGCTGGCTCGAGGGCAGGGACATCGCGGTGCTCGAATCCGTTCGAGTTCAGGGAACCCGGCATCCATGCCGGCGGGGTCGACGGGCTGGCCCGACGCGGGCGGCCACGATCGCGTGGCTTCGCCGCGACCCGTATCGGGTGGATTCGACCGGAACGGCGGCTTCCGTGCAGCCGCGGCGGCGGCAGCCCGAGAGAAGGCACGCCGGGAAGGTTCGGCACGGCCGGTGTTCCGCGCACGGCCGGCGCAACCGCATCGATCGTCAGGGTCGCCGGGACCGCGGTCATTTGCCGCTCCGCAACGGGTCGGCTACGATCCCGACGCCAGATTCACGTTTTCACCACCGCCTTCGATCCGGAGATCTCCCATGGCCTACACGCTGCCGCCGCTTCCCTATGCCTTCGACGCCCTCGAGCCCTACATCGACGCGCGGACCATGGAGATCCATCACGACAAGCACCACGCCGCGTACGTGACGAACGTCAACAAGGCGCTCGAGTCGCACGCCGACCTCGCGGCCCTGCCCGTCGAGAAGCTGATCGCCGACCTCGAGAAGGTGCCCGAGGCGATCCGCACGGTCGTCCGCAACAACGGCGGCGGCCATGCCAACCACACGCTGTTCTGGGAGACCCTCGGCAAGGGCAAGGGTGGCGAGCCCTCCGGTGCCCTGGCCGAAGCGGTGCGGTCGGTCTTCGGCGACGTCGCGAAGTTCAAGGAAGAGTTCACCAAGGCGGCGATGGGCCGGTTCGGGAGCGGCTGGGCCTGGCTCTCGGCCGACAAGACCGGCAAGCTCCTGATCGAGAGCACCGCCAACCAGGACAGCCCGATCATGCACGGCAACACGCCGCTGCTCGGCATCGACGTCTGGGAGCACGCCTACTACCTGCTTTACCAGAACCGCCGCGCCGACTACGTGAACGCCTTCTATAACGTCATCGACTGGGACGCGATCGGGAAGCGGTTCGCATCGGCCAAGAAGTAGCCCCCCGCGGCTTTCCCAGGTTCGCACCCGCGGCCGCTCAGCGGGTCTGCCGTTGACTCGCCTCCGGGCGGGATCCTATTCCCCCGTTTCCAGGGTGACAGGATCCCGTCCGGAGGCCGTTTCATGATCTCGGCGTCGTTGCAGCAGACTTTCCTTGGCACGGTAGGCCGGGCGGCCGTGGCACTCCTCGTGCTCGTCGCCGTGGGCTGCAAGTCGGGAAGCTCCTGGACCGCGAAGCCCTCCTGGTGGTCTCCCGGCAACGACGATCCCGCGAAACTCGCAAGCGCGCCGCCCGCCCCGACCGACGTCGCGAAGCCGTCCTCCACGGCGAAGCCCTATCCGACCACGTCCACGCCGGAGGGCTACGTCCTCGAGAACGCGCAGCGGGATCCCACGGCACCGGCACTGGCCGCGAGCCCCGTGGAGACGTCTCCCGCGGCCCCTGCCCAGGCGGTGACCTACGGCACGAAGCCGGCGGCGCCGCCGGCCTACGACTCGGCGCCTCCCGCCGCCGGGCCGTCTCCGGCGCAGCCCTCGGCGCTCTCCTCGATCACGCCCCAGGTCGGTCCCTACGGAACGCCACCGGTCGCCCCCCCGGCCGGAGACCAGCCGCTCCCGACGCCCACCGCGTCGTACGCCGCTTCGCCTCCGATGGAACCGGCCATGGCTGCCGTGCCCGCCGCCGCTGCCGTCGATTCGCGGTTTGGGGCAGCTCGGGTGGCCGACGCCCGCGGAAGCGATTCGTGGTCGCAGCCACCCGCCGCAGTGCCCGGTGCGACCGACTCTCGCTACTCGGCCAGCGGTGGCAGCCGGTTCGCCAGCCCCGTCCCGGGCTCCGAGCCGCCGACGGCGATGCCGTTCCCGCCGCCGCCCGCCTCCACGCCCACCACGCTGCCCGCCCCCGTCGCCATGCCGGCGCCGCCGGCCGCCGGGCAACTGCCTGCCGCTGCAGCGACTCCGGCGTCGTTCCCGACGGCAGCGCCCGTGGCGCCGCCTGCCGCAGCCCCCGCCGTCCCCACGCGGCGTCCCGATCCGGGCTATCGACCGGGCGGAACGTCGACCTACCGTCACAGCCGCACGATCCTCGCCGGCGGCGAGGATGCGGCACCAGGGAGCGTCACCCCGGTCGCCTTCGAGGCACCGGCCTCGCCGTGACCGCTCGCTCGGTCACCAGCCCATGACCATGTTCGACTCGATCACCTTGCGGGCGCGGTCGAGGTCGTCACCGGTCTCGTGCATGTAGAGCCGGATGGCGTGCACCTTGTCGCCGGCGGCCTTGGCGAGGCATTCGCGGGCCGTGCTGCAAGGGTTGGCGCGGCAGTCGGTCAGGCCCAGCGCCGACTTCGAGATGACCCACGAGTCGCGGGGACGACGGGTGAGCCGCACGATCTTCTCTCCCGGGTAGGC
>CAIKWU010000467.1 GCA_903831155.1 uncultured Planctomycetaceae bacterium
CCGCGTGCCAACGTGATGGTCGACTGGCCGGGGGCCGCCCACCGGGCGCTCTTCTGGCAGCAGAAGCAGCGGGGCATCGACGGATTCCTCTACTGGTCGGCAACGTATTGGGATCCCGCCTACACCCGCGACCCCTGGACTGACATCCACACCTACACGTTCAAGGGCGACTGCTACGGGGACGGCTCGCTCGTCTATCCCGGCGACCGAGTGGGAATCGATGGCCCGGTCACTTCGATCCGTCTCGAACTGCTCCGCGACGGTATGGATGACTTCGAATACCTGACGCTGTTCGAGAAGCTCCGCGGCCAGGAGGCGATGCAGGCGCTGACCCGCCGGGCGACGACGAGCCTGAACGACTACACGACCGACCCGCTGGTGCTCGACGGCCTGCGGCGCGAAATGGCCGAGGCCCTAGAGCAGACTGTCCGCCCGCAGGCCGCGCCGAAACCCGTTGAGCAGACGCGAACTCGCGTCATCGACACGACCGAAGTGCTTGGACTCGCCAACGACCGGGTCAGCGTCGCCTTCGACCGTGGCACCGGCGAACTCGTGAGCCTGCGAAACCTCGACGGCGACGACGAGTATCTGAAGCAACCCGGAGCCGCGGGGAATCCGTTCCGAGTGCACGTCGATCCGACGGAGGTGCCGTCGGCGCTCCGGCTGCCGTTTCCCTGGCCGATCCAGCCGCCCGATGATGCGCTCGGAGGCGACCTCGTCGATCCCCGTGGGTGCCGGCTGGTGACGAGCCGATTCGTCCGTGGGCCGCAGGAGGGGCGACTGACGCTCGAGCTCGTCGATGCGGCCCACGGGCTCAGGTTCGACCTTGATGCGACGTTGCCCGACGGCGACTGTGCCCTCGACTTGGACCTGACGATTCGGAACACGGGAACCGCCCCCACGTGCGTGATGGCGGCCATCCCGCATCTCACCGGTCTTGGTCTGGGCCCTGACCCCGCGGCTAACCTCGGAGTACGCCTTCGTGACGTGGGGCAATCGCGGGCGCCGGCGTGGTCGCTGCAGGGCGGTGTCTACACCCGCGACTGGTCGATGCCGTGGAACGCGGTCTACGACCCGGCCACGAAGGGGACGCTCGGGATGATCGCCCTCGACGAGTCGATCCGCAACAAAATCCTGCGCCGCTGGCCTGGCGGAGGCATGGAAATCTTCTATTTCGACAAGGTTCGCCTGGCGCCAGGAGCGGCCGCCTCGTTTCCCACAAGCCAACTGCTGGTGACTAGCGGCGATTGGAAGGTGACCGCCCGGAGATACCGGGAGTGGTTCGCCGCAACATTTTCACTCCGTCATCCGCCCGCGTGGTTCGCGGAGATCGGATCCTACTCGGGAGCATGGATCCCGGGCCCGAAGGAAGTCGCGGCAGCGCAGGCAAATCAGGCCCGCCCCGTGCCGCAGGCCACAGCCACACCTGCCGGTCCATTCACGTCCTTCGCAGACCTGCCGCGGGCATACCTCGGGGGCCGGTTCGATCTGCAGGAATGGGCCCAGTACTGGCAGGGAGTTGTCACCACCGGTCACGTCGACGCCTTCGATCACTGCGACGGCATCTACGAGTTCCGCGGCGATCTGGGCGGGCCCGCGGCGATGCGTCGAGGTGTCGCCGGCGTCGAACGGATCCGCCGCCACGTGGGGCTCTACATCGGCGCGAAGACCGTTCGCCTCGACAGCGACTTTTTCCGCGGCCGTGATCCCCGCGTTGCGATGGCGATGGAGACGCCCGACGCCACGCTGCAGCCCAACGCGAAGAGCATCTGGATGTGTTTGAGCGACGAGGCGTGGCAGGATCACCTCGCGCACACCTGCGGACGGCTGCTCCGGGAATCGGGGGCACAGTACATCCGCCTCGATGAACTGGGGGAACTGTTCGAAACCTGCCACAACCCGGCCCATCATCACGCGTCG
>CAIKWU010000468.1 GCA_903831155.1 uncultured Planctomycetaceae bacterium
ATGCACCGCGATCGGGATCGTGGCCTGCGAGTCGATCTCGCCGCAGACGCTCGCCGCGGCTCGCAAACACGGCCTCCGCGTGCTCACCAACGGCTGGCTCCTTCCGGAAGCGGCTTGAGGTTTTTGCGAAACACGTGCCGCGGTTCCGGACGTCGCCGAGTCGGCTTGCGCCTCATCAGGCGCCGTCGGCGGCCACACCATCGACGAGCGCGTGGATCCGCAGCCGGTTCCGCGGTTCGTGCGTGTTCGCCTCATTCATTCATACGGACATTCGCTCGGCTGGTGATGCCCCGGATGAAATCGATTTCGGTGGGACGATACGGGGTGCCGTCATGGCGGAAGATGTCGTGAAACCAGACCGCGGGTTCCTCGTCGTAGGGCTTCTTCCAGGAGTCCCACGGGTAGATCGTCTGTGATTTTCCGTCGACGAAGCCCCAGTTGTAGGCGGCGACGCGCTCGGCCTTCATCAATCCCAGAAGCGGATCGAACGTGCTGCCCTGGGGTCGGGCCATGTACTCGGTGCACAGGAGAGGGCGGTTGTACCGCCGGAGATTGCGGATGCACTGCGTGAACGTCTCGAGCCTGCCGTAATGATGGAAGCTCACCACATCCGACTCCGCCAGGCAGAATTGCTCAGTGGCGCTCAGCTTGTCGGGATCTGCCCTCGTGGAGAGCCACACGGCGGCTGTGAGCGGCTGCGACGGCGTTGACTCCCGCGCCCAGCGAAACGCCTTCTTCGCGAGCGACAACGCCGCGACCGCCTTGTTGCGGAGTTCGACCGGACCGTAGGCCGCGTCGTTGCGGTTGTCGGGCTCGTTGATGATGTCCCAGGCCTGCACCCGGCGGTCGTCCTTGAAACGCGCTACGACCTCAGTGACGTACGGGGCCGATGACGCGTGCCGTGATTCATCGCCGAGAATCTCGCGGCCCGGCGACTGCACCCAGCCCGAGTTGTGCACGCCCGGCCGCGGATGCCGCTGGGCTCCCGCCCGGGGAAACGGATCCCAGACCGAGTCGAAGAGCACGAGCATCACGCCGATTCCATGCCGGTCGGCGATGCCCAGAAACCGATCGATGCGGTCGAGGAAGCCTTCCCGGTCGGTCCGAAAGGGAATGTCGTGGAGGAACACCCTGACCGAGTTGAATCCCAGCGACTCCGCCCAGCCGAGTTCGAGGTCGATCCGCTCCGGGTCGAACGAATCGGCCTGCCACATTTCGAGCTGGTTGATCGCCGTGGCAGGCAGGTAGTTGCAGCCCACCAGCCAGCCCGTCTGATCGGCCCAGTCACGGGCCCGCTCCGTGGGCCGCGCCGTCGTCTCCGCGGCTTCGACGGCGTCCGTGCCGCACGCCACGCCGACGACACATCCGATCAGGCACACGAGCCGCATCGTTCCCGCTGTCATGACATGCCCCATTGCTTCAGTGGTCCGTGTCTCCGCTCCCCTGCTCCGCTACACTGTATCTCCTTGATCACGGAGATTGGAATGCGCGGGCTCCGAACGGCCGTCTGTTTCGCATCGTTCGCGGCGCTGGCCATGGTCGCACACGGCGCGAACCCCTCGCCGCCCTCCGCTCGACTACGGCCGAACGTCGTGGTGATCCTCGTCGACGACGTGGGCTTCAGCGACGTCGGCTGCTACGGGAGCGAGATTCCAACGCCCCACATCGATGCCCTGGCTGCGGGAGGCCTGCGGTTTTCGAGTTTCGCCAACACGGCCCGCTGCAGTACGACGCGGGCGGCGTTGCTGACCGGCCTGTATCCGCACCAGGCCGGTATGGGCCACCTCGACGGCATCCGCTGGCCGCACTCGCAGGGCACACACGGACGGTTGCACGACCGCTGCGTGACGCGTGCCGAGGTTCTCGCCGCGGCCGGCTACCACACCTCGATCGTCGGCAAGTGGCACCTCGGACAGCAGCACGGCACGCCTCCGTGGGATCGCGGCTTTCGGCGGACTGCCACCACGCAGTTCGGCGAACTCGCATTCCCGACGGAGAAATCGCCCCTCGCCACGAAGGTCGTCTACCTCGACGGCCGAGCGGTTCCCGCCGACTCGCCCGAGGTCGGAGTGGGGGAATGGTACGGCACCGAGATGTTCACCGATTGGGCCCTGAAGTTTGTGGATGACTCGCTCGGGCAGAAGATGCCGTTCTTTCTCTACGTGGCCCATGGAGCGGCCCACTTCCCGCTCAAGGCACCGGCCGACGTGATCGCCCGGCACCGTGGCCGTTACCGGGCCGGCTGGGACCGGCTCCGCGAGGAGCGGCACCGGCGTCAGATCGAGATGGGGCTCGTCGATCCGATCTGGCCGCTCGCGCCGCGGCCGGCCGACGTGCCCGCGTGGGACACGCTCTCCGACGCCGACCGCGACCGGTTCGATTCGATCATGGCCGTCTACGCCGCGATGATCGAGTGCATCGACACGAGCGTGGGCCGCCTCGTGGCCGTTCTCCGCGACCGCGGCGTGCTCGATAACACGCTGATCCTGTTCATGAGCGACAACGGCGGCAACGCCGAAAGCGGTCCGCGGGGCCTCGCCGAGGGCGGTCCGATCGGCGGGCCGGACTCGCGGGTCTTCCTCGGCATGGGATGGGCGACGCTCGCCAACACGCCGTTCCGCCGCTACAAGCACTTCACGCACGAGGGAGGCATCGCCACGCCGCTGATCGCCCACTGGCCGGCGGGCATCGCGGCCGAGCGCCGTGGCACGATCGAACCGGCTCCCGGCCACGTGATCGACGTGATGCCCACGCTCGTCGAGGTCTGCGACGCGACCTACCCCGCCGAGCACCGTGGGCACCACATCCTGCCCTGTGAAGGCACAAGCCTGGTGCCCGCATTCGCCGGCCAGCCGATCCATCGCTGGAAGCCGATCTTCTGGGAGCACGAGGGCAACAAGGCGATCCGCAGCGGTCGCTGGAAGGCGGTGCTGAAGCAC
>CAIKWU010000469.1 GCA_903831155.1 uncultured Planctomycetaceae bacterium
ACGACGGCACCGTGCTCGTGCCCCCGACCACCGGGGAGGGAATCTGGGCGTACGAGGATTTCGCGGGCACGAACCTGGCGCTCGTGGCGCTCGACTACGTCGACTGGAGCGATGACGAGAGCCGCTCACCGGTCGCCGGGAACCTCCTCCGCGAGACGACGCAGATCATGGCCCAGGAGCTCGCGCCGCGGCCCGACGTGGGAGGCCACCTCCACCAGCGGATGCCCTCGACCGTTCAGCAGGCCGCTGCGGCCTTCGCGCTCCGCGAAGCGAGCCGCCGCGGCGCGGCCGAGGACGGGTGGGAAGCCCTCGCGCGGTCCGTCTACCTTCCGACCGCCGATCTCGACGGTGGCCGTGTGCTGGTCGCCGGGCCGGGTGCGGCCGCCGAGCGCGGTCGCGGCGACGCGACCTGGCTCGTGCCGCTCTGGTGGTATGGCATCATCGGCGCCGGCGACCCCCTCGTGAAAACGACCTACGACATGGTGCGGGAATCGAAGACGGGCGACTACGTCTTCAACAATGGCTGGATGGGCGTGATCGCCGCGAAGCTCGGCGATGGAGCAGAGGCGCACCGCTGGGCACGCGAGCTTCTCAGGCCCGAGGTCACGCTCTTCGACGACTGCTGCTTCGGCGAGATCATCGCCGATCGGGAGGACTTCAAGAAAACCCCCGAGGTGGCCGCCCATGCGGCGCTCGTCTGCACGGTGGCGCAGATGCTCCTCGACCCGGACAGCGACCGCGAACTCACCGTGTTTCCGGCCCTTCCGGCCGCGTGGCAAGGCGACCGCGTGGCGTTTTCGCACCTCGCGGCCCGCGGTGGCATCCTCGTGAGCGGCGAGCGTTCGGCCGATGCCGTCTCCGTCACGCTCGAGAACCGCGCCGCCGGTGACCGCACCCGCACGCTCCGGGTGCGGCTGCCCGTCGGCACGACCACGCTGAGCATCCCGGAAGCCCGCGTCAGCGATGAGTGGGCGATCATTCCCGACATCCGGCTCGCCCCGGGCGAGCGGCGCCGGTTCAACCTCCTGCCATGAGCCAGTTGCGAGCCGGAGTGCCTTCAGTCCTGCCGCGGGATCCACTTGCTCCAGTCGGGTGAGGCCTTCGTCTCGTACGTACGGGGGGCGAGGTTGGCGGCGATCCAAGCCTGCGGATCCCGGCGGAACTCGGCCAGCTTCGCCACGACCTCCGGACGGCTGCCCTGGTTGGCGACATCCTGCTCGAGGAGGCTCTCGATCCGCTTGGCGACGATCGCAAACTGCTTGTCGTCGTGCTGCACCATCCGGGCATCCTGGGCGGCGAGCGTGAGCAGGAAATGGATCCCCTTGGCCCGGAGTGATCGCGACGTCTTGTAGACGATCTCCCGCTGGATGCGGAGATCGTCGAGGCGATCGCCGCCGGCGGCGATCGCCTGGTCGTAGAGTTCCACCGCCTTGAAGCCCAAAGAGGCGGAATCCTCCAGCCGCAGGCCGGCATCCTCGAACACCCACGGGTGCGCCTTGTGCTCTTCGGTGAGCATGAAGTTGCCCTTGCGGTTCGCCTTCCAGATCGGGGTGTCCCAGGTGCCGTTGGGTATCGTGACCGGTTCCCAGTCGTGGCCGCCGTCCCAGGGGCGGTCGAGCCCCATCGGACCGATCAGGTAGGTGGTGTCCCACGGATAGGCCTCCACGGAGCGGGCGACGTACTCCCACGCCTCGATCACCAGCGGCGCCGCCTTCGCGCCGTAGGGGGCTGCAATCTCCGCGAGCAGCGTGTCCATCGAAGCATTCGGAGACCGCATCCAGGCCTTGAGCATCGCGGCATTGACGGAGAACGTCGAGGGAGCGAAGCCGTAGTACTCCTTGACGCCGACGATCCCTTTCATTTCCTTCCAGCCGACCATCTGCTCGTAGATCAGGCGGGGAAAGAAGTCCTCGAAGAGGTAGAGCGGCTTGTAGAACGTGTGGTCGAACTCGCCGAGCACCGGGATGCCGCGTTCCTCGGCCATCTGCACGAGCCGCCGCACGCCGAGATCGGATTTGAACGACCGGTC
>CAIKWU010000470.1 GCA_903831155.1 uncultured Planctomycetaceae bacterium
GCCGGCGCGGGCCGTGCCGCCGGCGTTGCCGTCACGGGCTTCGGCGCCGGCCTCTGTGTCGGCGGCGTTACCCCCACGTCAACGCCCTTCACCTAGCCGCCGCGGGTGATCGAGACCCCGCGGCTGGTGACGGCAGGTCCGCCCGCGGGCGTCACCACGACCCGGTACGAGCCGATGTCGAGACGGCCGAAGACGTACTCTCCCCTAGCGTTCGTCCGGGCGGTGGCCACGGTCATGCCGCTGGCGTCCACCAGCGACACCGCCACGGAGGCGAGCCCTGGTTCGAGGATCTGGCGTCGGCCATCGCGATTGCCGTCGTCGAACACGCTCCCGGTGATCGATGCCCGGAAGAAGAACACCTCCGGCTGAATGTTCGTGACCGACGAGTTTCGCCGGATCACGTCGGCGAGTGTCGTTGCCTGCACGGCCCGCACGAGGTCGCCAGGCAACGAGTTCTGGTACCAGAAGCGGTCACCGTCGCGGAGCCGCGTGAACTGGTCGACGATAATCCGGGTGAACGTCGCCCCCAGGCTCGAACCCGGCTGGTGGGTTTCCGCGAGGCCGCCGACCCAGGGATCGACCCGGTCGATGCTGCCGTAGGCGAGTTTCAACGACTCCTGCACACCGACGTCGGCCGTGATCTGGGCGAACGAAGTCAGCCGCGGCAGGCCGTAGGCCGCACGGACCGTGGTGTAGTCAGCGATGCCGTGGTCTCGTCCGCGTTGGATGTTGATCGCTGAGAGGTCGAAGCCCCCCTGGCCAGGCGCGCCGAAGAGGAAGTTCCGCACGTCGTCCACGACCCGCGTGTCGATCTCCTGGGCCCGCGAGCTGGCGAGGTACTTCACGATCGAATCGATGCCGAGCTCCGAAAGCGGTCGCGGGTCGAAGAACGCGTCACGCAGCAGCATGGGGTCGCGAACATCGAGGCCATTCGCGTCGAGAAACTCGATGTCTTCGCCGAGCATGCTGTGGCCGACGCGGAACGCCACGGTGGAAAACTCCGTCGCGATGCCGGGGTTTACGTCGGCCCGATAACCGCGGTAGGCCGCGATGCCGTCGGCGCCGGGCCTAGCCGCTCCCAGCAGCGCGGGTAGGAACTCGTCGTAGGTAATCCGCTGCAGTTCCGCAATTACCAGCCGGCGGGCATGCTGGTACAGCTGCTCGTCGCTGAGAGCGGGGTTCCGGGCCGCGGCCTTGGCGGCGATGCGGTTGTGCTCGCGAAGGAACAACGTGTGGAGCGAAAGCAGCTCCGGGTTTTCATTGGCCCGTACGTCGCCGGCGAGGAACAGTCGGTCGTCGGCGACGCGGTGCGCGTCGTTGGCGTTGACGAGACCAGCCGTGTTGAACGGCAGGAGGCCGCCAGCCGACGTCCGCATCAGTCCTCCGGTGAACTCACGAAGTGCCGCCGCCCGTGTCGCGTCGCTCCCGTAGATTTGGGAGCCGTCGATGAAGGCGGTGATCTCGTTGGTCTGCTGCCGCGGGTTGCCTCGGCCGAGCCCCGTGGCTGGATCATAGGCCGACCGCGACATCGGGATGGTCATCGTGCCGGTGCCGGCGGGGTCGAACGACGGATCGCCGGCCGGCACCGCAATGGCCATTCGCTCGCGCGGCGACGCCGCGTCGGTGAGCCCCAGGTCGTGGTCGAGGAACTGCCCCCAGGCGTAAACGAAGGCCGTCCAGTCGCGGTCGTTGACGAGGCCTCCGGCCGGGCTCGCGGCGAGGAGATTGCTCACGGCGCGGGCGCTGGGGCGATCGCTCCCGGAGGGGGCGGACAGGCCATCGCCGTAGGCTACGGCGGATCGCCGGAGAAGCTTTTCGGCGGTGCTCCCCCACTCGGAGTGCACCAGGTTGTTCCCGGTGCCGTCGAACGACCGCACCTCGACCGCGGGGCCAGTCATCGTGGCAGGAGGGAGGGGCAGCGGGAGTACGGCGGGCATCGCACGGACCTCCAGTCGCTCGACGTCCATGAGGCATTTTGCAACGCGCGTTGCAGGATCGAACGGCTGGTGGCGGCGTGGCTGGCGGTTCATGGGAGCCTCCGATTTGCGTTTGTGGGCCTGTTCGTTGAAATTTCCAAGCTTCAACGGTCGACGGTCGACCGCGCAGCGTGGGATCTCAACGCAAAGGGCGTGCCGAACGGCGAAGAAAGTGTCGAGCAGCAAAGAAAATGCCCGAGACACAGCCGACCGCAACCCGGTCGATGGTCGAGGTGTTCAAGCCCTCGAGAGCCAGGCACGATGACACCGGTTTTCTCAAACAGCGGATGGGGTGGGATTTGAACCCACGAGCCGCTTTCGCGACTGCCGGTTTTCAAGACCGGTGCATTCAACCGCTCTGCCACCCATCCAAAACGGCGCTCGATCTGCCGATCGCGCCACGCCGCTTCCTTCGCTCAGTCTAA
>CAIKWU010000471.1 GCA_903831155.1 uncultured Planctomycetaceae bacterium
ACGCCCTGCAGCCTGTCGAGCTCCTTGACGAGATCGACGACATCTTCGCCACCCCAGGCGATGGCGAGCATCCCCTCGGCCCGCTGGAAGGCGGGGGCGAGCGACGTGCCTTCCATCGCCCGCCTGGCAAGGCTGTTCTTCACGAGCTGGAGATTGATCCGCTTTTTCCGCAGCGTCTGCCGCAGCAGCGTGGTCTTCTGCGCGTCGAGCTTTCCGAGGCTCACGACGATGACGTCTCCGACGCCCGTCAGGCGGCCCTTGAGGTCGTCGACAAGCATGTCCTTGATGGCTTTGCTCATGGCGTGGGAATCCGGGTGGGCAAACTGGTCAGTGGGATTTTGTCAGGCTGCGACCATCACGCCGGGCGTCATGGTGCCCGAGATCGAGATGCTCTTCACGTACTGGCCGCGAACGCTCGACGGCTGCATGCCGACGATGTGATCGATGAACGCACGGATGTTGTCGACGAGTTTCGCGGGCTCGAAGCTCGCCTTGCCGACCACCGCGTGCACGATGCCGGTGGGATCGTTGCGGAACTCGACCTTGCCGGCCTTGTACTCGCTGACGGTCTTCTTGATGTCGGCGGTCACCGTGCCGGCACGCGGGCTGGGCATCAGGCCACGGGGGCCGAGCACCTTTCCGAGTGGCCCGACCAGACCCATCATGTCCGGGGCCGCGATGCAGACGTCGAAGTCGGTCCAGCCTTCCTTGATCTTCTTGGCGAGTTCCTCGGCACCCACCTCCTCGGCTCCGGCGGCCCTGGCATCGTCGGCGAGGTTGCCCTTGGCGAACACGACGACCCGCTTCGACTTCCCGATGCCGTGGGGCAGCACCAGCGAGCCACGAATGATCTGGTCGGCCTGCTTCGGATCGATTCCGAGCCGCATGTGAATCTCGACCGTCTGGTCGAACTTCGTAGGCGGAAACTTCTTGAGCACAGCGACGGCCTCAGCGAGCGGCACGGCTGCGTCGGACTTGGGCTTGACGGCGAGCATCGCCCGCATGCGTTTGGTGGTGGCCACGGTCATGATCCTTCGAAAAAACTGACTGACTCTGCCTCTGGAAACGAAACAGATCCTACCCGTGAATCTCCGCGATGCACGGGGGGGGGCGGGCTCAGCCCTCGACGGTGATCCCCATGCTCCTGGCCGTGCCCTCGACCATCCGCCTGGCGTGCTCACCGTCACGGGCGTTGAGGTCGGCACCCTTGAGCCGCACGATCTCGTCGAGCTGCGCCTTCGACACCTTCCCGACCTTGTCTTTGTTGGGCACGCCCGAGCCTTTCGCAAGCCCTGCCGCCTTCTTGAGCAAGGCCGCGGCCGGGGGGCTCTTCGTGATGAACTCGAACGACCGGTCGTTGTAGACCGTCACCACCACGGGGATCGGCATGCCCGCGGCTTCACGAGTCCTGTCGTTGAACTGCTGGACGAACTGACCCAGGTTGATGCCGAACCGGCCGAGCGACGTGCCCACCGGGGGCGCCGGGGTCGCCTGACCACCGGGCACCTGGAACTTCGCCTGTCCTACCACCTGCTTCGCCATCTCGTTGACCTTTCTTCACTCCGCGGCCTGGAGCCGCCTGAATCAAACCGTCTCGATCTGCCAGTATTCGATGTCCACGGGCGTGGACCGCCCGAAGATGCTCAGCATAACGGTCACACGGCCGTTGGCCTCGTCGATCTGCTCGACCTCGCCCTCGAAGTTCTCGAAGGTGCCCTCGTTGATCTTCACGCGGTCGCCCTTCTTGAAGCTGATCTTCAGTCGGGGCTGTTCGTCGGCCTTCTCTTCGGTCTTGTTGAGGAGTTTGGCGACGTCCTGGGGCAGCATCGGGCTCGGCCGGCCCGCCGAGCCGGTGAAGTCGCCGATGCCTCCGGTCTCGCGGACGAGATACCAGGTCTCGTCGTTGAGGATCATGTTCACGAGGATGTAGCCGGGGTAGAGCTTGCGAGACACGACCCGCTTCTTGCCCCCCTTGAACTCGGTGACCTGCTCCTTGGGCACGATCACCTCGCCGAACCAGCGGTCCATGCCCTGCATGGAGATCCGGCGGAGGAGCGTTTCGCGAATCGAGTCCTCGCGATTGCTCTGCACCTTGAGGATGTACCACTTCTTGTCACCGACGACCGCCGCCTCCTCGTCGGAGGAGAGTTCGACGGGCTTTGCGTCCTCGCCACCCTCGAAGGGGTCGGCGATCTCGGCGGCGGTGGCGTCGTCGTCGTCGACCTGGTCGACGACCTCGTTCACCACGTCGGCATGCCCCGCGGGCGGCACGAGGCCGGCGGTCAGCTTCTCGGGATCGTTCGTTTCGTCGCTCATGGGTCTCGACCGGGGGAAAACGGGAAGGCAGGCCTCGAAATCAGCCCGTCCTCAACACGTATCGCAGCACGAACCACCAGAATAAATCGTACGCCGCCAGGATCGCGGCCAGCGCGAAGATCAGGAAAATAATCACCGCCGAACTGCGGAACACCTCGTCGGCCGTGGGCCACGACACCTTCGCGACCTCCGACTCCACCGCGATCAGGAAGTCGGCGAATCGCGGCACGTTCACCAGGCGATAGCAGAGCCAGAACCCCGCGGCGAGCAGCCCGCCCGGCAGCAGGAAGCGGACCACCCCGAGGTCGCCGCCGCCGGCGAAGGAGCCCAGTCCGGCGTCGCCGCCGTACCACAGCGAGAGCAGTTGCGAGAGCCGCCAGATGCCGACCCCCACGAGCAGCGCCAGCGCGGCGAACGTCACCTGGCGGGTGACGCGCCCCTGGTTTCGCTTGTACACGGAGAGACTGAGGAGGTCTCCCCAGATGCCCGCGGTTTTGACGTTGTCCTGCATGTCCAGCCTGCCTCGCGTTCCGTCGCCGGTTTCGCCTTCCCTGTCGTTCGCTCGTCCAAACCTCTCGTGGGCGACTTCTTCTTCGCCGCGCCGTCGCCCGTGACGCGGTTGTCCCCAGCAGGGGCGGCGGGGATCGAACTCGCAACCTCTGGTTTTGGAGACCAGCGCTCTGCCAGTTGAGCTACGCCCCTGTGGTAGCCGGGCCCCGGATCGCTCCGGAGCCCGGCTCCATGTTCCATCTCCGGGGTGGGACCCCGGACTCAAAACCTCTCCGGGGCGGGACCCCGGACTCAAAACCTCTCCGGGGTGGGACCCCGGACTCCACCTCTCCGGGGCGGGACCCCGGACTCATTCAGTCAAGGATCTTGGTCACGACACCCGAACCGACGGTCTTGCCGCCCTCGCGGATGGCGAAGCGGACGCCGTCGTCCATGGCGATCGGCACCATCAGCTCGACCTCCATCTTCACGTTGTCGCCCGGCGAGCACATCTCGACGCCGCCGAGCAGCTTGGTCGCGCCGGTCACGTCGGTCGTGCGGAAGTAGAACTGCGGGCGGTAGCCGGCGAAGAACGGCGTGTGACGGCCACCCTCCTCCTTCGACAGCACGTAGACCTCGCACTCGAACTTCTTGTGGG
>CAIKWU010000472.1 GCA_903831155.1 uncultured Planctomycetaceae bacterium
CTCGAGTTCGACCGGGCGGGGATGAACCGGCTCTTCGACCTCGGCTACCGCATGGGCCGCGACTCGGCGGAGTGGGACCGGCAGCCGCCCGACATCGACCCCGACGAACTCGCCGGCGCCGAACCCCGCTGATCCGCGGCTCCACGTAGCCTCTCTGGGGGATGTGTCGCACGAACGTGCGACGTGTTTCGGTCGTTCGCCTGACTCATAATTGGGACCCAGAAGTCGGTCGGGGGGCGCGCGGGAATCGCGTCCATGGTCAGGGCGAAGGTGTTCAAATGCTGCCGTGTTCGTCGAACCGTGGCGTGTGCTCAGTGCTGCTCGGGGTCTGTCTCGCGGCGGCCGGTCCGTCCGCCATGGCCCAGTCGACGTGGGTCGCCGCGGCGGCCACGGGCAACACCACGCTCTCTCAGACCTGGGCCACGTCGTCGAACTGGAATCCGGCAACGGTTCCAGATGCCGTCGGTGCAACGGTGGTTTTTTCAGGCACCTGGAATCAGGGGACGAACAACATCCAGTTGCTGGGCTCTGCGACCACGACGATCGGCTCGATCACCATGACCAACATCGGCACCGGCACGACGGCCACGACCGGCAAGTTCAACCTGGCCGCCACGGCCGGCACCGCAACCCTCAAGCTCGACACCGGGGCTGCCTCGCAGCCTGTCATCAACTACACGACCGGCGGCCAGTTCGACAACTTTCTCAACGTCGTGCTGAGCGGAACGCAGGGCTATGAGAAGACGGGGGCGGGCGTCATTCAGGTGAGCGGGTACACCAACACGTATTCGGGCACGACGAAGATCACGGGTGGTGGTGTGCGCTTCAAGACGAATGCGAACCTCGGCGATGCGGCCTCCGCTGGTCCCGTGCAGCTCAATGGCGGCACGCTGTATCTCAGGTCGGATGCCGGAAGCATCGCTCTGGACAATCGAGCCGCGTTCACCGATGCGCCCGGCGCCAACAAGCGTAACGTGTCGGTCACGGCCGGGACGTCAGGTTCGCCCTCGGTCCTCAACTTGGAGCTCACCGCGGGCGGAACCACCATCCTCGAGATCACGGGCAACCTCACCTCGTCCGCGAGCACGGTCTATTTCCGCAAGAACGGCGGCGGCACGCTGAACCTCAAGGGCTCAGCCAACAACATGCTGGGCGTGACCCAGTTCGACACGGGCACCACGAACATGAGCGGCACGCTCGACTCGGTGGGTGGCATCTCCATCGCCGTCAGCAACAACGCCTCGTCCGCGACGGCTCCGACGCCCGTCGTGAACTGGACGGGCGGGGGCACGGTGGCGTCCGGAAACGCGAGCCTCGTCGTCAATGATGCGGGCGTAAGCGCCACACCGTCTCTCAACGTGACCTCGGGCACGCTGACTATCGGGAACGGCGTGTCCACGGGCGGCTTCTACGTGGGCGGCAAGGGCTCCGGCACTGCGACCGTGGACGGCGGTCTCCTGAACGTGACGGCGAACAAGGTCGTGAGCCTGGGGGCCTTCCTGCAGTACGGCAACAATAATGGCTTCGGCACGCTCTCCATCCTGAGCGGCACGATGCGGGCGAGCGGCGCCGGCGAGTTCAATGTCGGCTATGCGCAGACCAACGCCACCGCCAGCGGCACGTTTGCCGGCAGGGGTGTGCTCAACCTGTCCGGTGGAGCGCTCGAAACCGCGCGTTCCCTGGTCACGGGCACGAGCGCCCAGGCAACGGCGTCGGGCACCGTCAACTTCAACGGCGGCGTGCTCAGGGCTCTTGCGGCCAATGCGAACTTCATGACCGTCACCACCGCCAACGTCCTCAACGGCGGTGCGGTGATCGACACCAACTCGTACGACGTCACGATCGCCCAAAGCCTCCTGAACGGCGGCGCCGGCGGGCTGACGAAGCAGGGGGCCGGGGTGCTCACGCTGACGGCGTCCAACGCCTACATCGGGGCCACGCTCGTCAGCGGCGGCACGCTCAAGGCGGGTAACGCGGCCGCGTTCGGATCCGCGGCGATCACGGTTGCGAGCGGTGCCGCGCTCGACCTCAACTCTCTCGCCGTGGCCAACTCGATCACGAATAACGGCGGCGCGCTCGCGAATGCGGGCTCGTACGCGGGCACGCAGTCGCTCGCGGGCTCGGCCACGTATGGCGCCCTGGCGGGCACGCTTTCGGTGGTCGGCGGCGGTGCGGCCACGCTCGGGGGCGCGGTCACGGGCACGGTATCGATCGCCGCCGGAGGCGCGGCCACGCTCGCGGCAGGCGGCTCGCTCGCGCAGGCCGGCCTCACCAACAACGGCACCTTCACGGTGAACCGAAGCGACACCCTGTCGCTCGGCACGGTGATCTCCGGCTCCGGCGGCCTGACAAAACTGGGCTCGGGCACCCTCACGCTCACGGGCTCGAACACCTTCACCGGCAACACCACGCTGTCGGCCGGCCGGCTCGCCGTGAACGGCGTGCTCGGCTCGGGCTCGCTCTCAGTGGCGGCGGCGGCGTGGCTGGCGGGCACCGGCAGCATCAATGGCCCCGTCGCGGTGCAGGGCACGCTCGGCCCCGGCAACAGTGCGGGCCTGCTCACGGTGCGGTCGCTCGACCTGCTCGCGTCGAGCACCACGGCGATGGAGATCGCCGGCACTGCTCGCGGCACCGGCTACGACGCCGTCGACATCACCGATACTTCTGGCATCGTGTTCGGCGGGGCCCTGGAACTCTCGTTCGCGAGCCTTTTTCCCGACAACACCACCCTCAACCTGTTCGGCTTCAGCGGCACGCCGGCGGGGTCGTTCTCCTCCGTCACGGCCACAGGGTCCTACGGCTCGCTGACGTTCGTGAAGCAGGGTGGCGTGTGGACGGCTCAGTCGGGGTCGCAGACGCTCTCGTTCGCGGAAACGACGGGCAACGTGCTCGTTGTGCCAGAGCCCGCCATGTCGATGCTCCTTGGCGGCTGGGCCGCGATGATCCTGGTGTACGCGGGGCGGGGGCGGCGTTCGCATAAAGGGGTGACATAGACCGCGTGAAGGTCGCCCTATGCTTGAAGGAGTCGCGGCCGTGACCAGCCTCCTTCGCCGCCGAGCCCCGTGAGCTTCATCGTGCGCCGCAGCCCGTCCGCGTTCACCCTCGTCGAGCTGCTGGTGGTGATCGCCATCATCGGCACCCTGATCGGCCTGCTGCTGCCGGCCGTGCAGTCGGCCCGCGAGTCGGCCCGGCGATCCTCGTGCAGCAACAACCTGCGGCAGCAGGCCCTCGGGCTGCTCAACCACGAGTCGGCGAAGAAGAAGTTCCCGTTCGCATCGACCTATTCCAGCGGCACCGCCACCCCCGGCGCCGTGCCGCAGCCGGGCCCGCGGCCCTGGAAGATCTGGTTCGTGGAGGTGATGCCGTATCTCGAGCTTTCCACGCTGCATTCGGCGCTCAAGCCCAACGAGGATCTCGACGGCCCCACCAACCGTCCGCAGCTCGAGCGGCTGCGGATCGGAGTGCAGGAGTGCCCCAGCAATCCGTTCGCGGCGGAGTGCCGGAGGCGAAACGACGGCGGGCAGGCCCACAGCGGCTTCTTTCCGTGGACCCCCGCGTCGGGCTCGCCGTATCCCAACTGGGCCGTGGCCTGCTACGGCGTCTCGACGGGGCCGCAGGGCGTGGGCTCGATCCCGCCGCCGGCCGACTGCCCCGCTGGCTACAAGAGCTACTGCATGGCCAACGACTACAACTACCGCTTCGGGTTCTTCTGGTCGGTGTCGCAGGCCGTGCCGGGCATGTTCAGCGGGGCCAGCGGGTTCCAGTGCCGGGCCAAGGACGTGTCCGACGGTCTCTCGAAGACGCTGCTCATGTGCGAGAAGCGCGGCGAGCTCGTCTACAACGGCGGGGTGTTCTCGGTGCTCTTTCCGGGCGTGCCCACCAGCATGCGCATCAACAGCCCGTCGATGACGTTCGACACCTGGGCCGACTCCTTCGGCAACATGGGAGCGGCGAGCCACCACCAGGGCGGCGCGAGTTTCGCCCTCGGCGACGGGGCGATCGTGTTCCTGCAGGACTCGATCGACTTCGTCGTCTACAACCATCTCGGGGGCCGGGCCGATGGCAATGCCGCCTCGATTCCCTGACCGGTGGGCCTTCGCCTTCGTCGCGATCGTGGTGGCCGGCCTCGTGCTCGTGGCCGGCTGCGGCCGCTCATCGGCGCCGCCTGGCGCCGTGCTGGTGAGTGGCACGATCACCGTGGCCGGCGCGCCGCTCGGCCGTGGCACCGTGCAGTTCGCGGCCGCCGAGGGCACCGACAGCGGTGCGGCACGGCTCGATGCGAGCGGCCGCTACGAGGTCTGGCTCCAGCCCCGCGAGTATGGGGTTGCCGTGATCGCCTACGACGCGGTCGAGCGGGTGGATGTGGCAACGGGCGCTCCGCTGCCCCCCACGCCGCTGATTCCCGTGAGGTATTTCACGACGGAGGCGTCGGGCCTCACGGCCACGGTCTCGGCCGAGCAGCGAACGGTCTCGTTCGACCTCGCGAAGTGAGCCGGCCGCGCGGCTGCCGACCTACGCGGGAAGTTCTCGCGCGAGCACCTCGTCGGGCGTCCAGCCCGCGGCCCGCAGGTCGCGGATGGCGAGGCCGCCGGTCCGCTTGGCGAGCCGGCGGCCGGCGGCGTCACGA
>CAIKWU010000473.1 GCA_903831155.1 uncultured Planctomycetaceae bacterium
CCGGCATCACGGCTGCGGCCCTCCGCGCCGACCTGATCGCCGGCCGCAGGGGTGGGGCGTGGGATGGCCCGTTCGGCATCGCCTCGTCGGCTGCCGCAGCCGACACCGCCGCCGGAGCCTCCAGGTCGGTGGGCTGGCGCGATCATGGCGACGGCTCGCTCACGGTCGGCTACGCCGCGGCGGGTGACACGAACATCGACGGCTTCGTCGACCTCCTCGATGCCGCCAACTTCCTCGCGGGCGGACTCTTCGACACCGGCTTCTCGGCCGACTGGTGGGTGGGCGACTTCACGTATGACGGGCTCGTGGACATCCTCGACGCGGCCGACTTCGTGAGCGCGGGCCTGTTCGACGCGGGCGGCTACGTCGATTCGGGCACCGCCGCCCCGCCGATGGCCGCGGTGCCCGAACCGGGATCCGCCGTCGCGGTCACGATGGCCGCGGTGATCGCGATCGCGTCCCGCCGCCTCAGTCGGCGGTCTTGAAGGGCAGCGTCGTCGCGCAGGCGCCAACGCCGTCGTCGAGCACCAGGCAGAGCAGGAACAAAGCCGCACCGCGTTCGGCTGGCACCGCGATGCGGGCCGCCGGGCCGTCGCTCTCGATCGGGCCCGCCACCGGCCTGAACCCCTTCTCGTCCTGACGGGCGATCCACCAGCGGAAGCGGAGCGGGCCACTGTTTTCATCGGCGACGATCGCCGAGAGATCGACCGTGGCACCGGGCTCGACGACGATGTCCCTCTGCGTCATGCCGTCGATGTCGATCCGGTCGAGTCGCGGCGCGCGGCGCTCGGGGAGATGGCCGGTCCAGCAGCGGGCGATCTCGTCGGCGAGCGGCGTGAACCGGTGATCGGCGTCGGTCGGGTTGGGAGACCACGGATCGGCGGTCAGGAGCATGCTGAAGTAGGAGATCCGTTCCCGCGGCCATCGCCCCCACAGGAACGCGCAGCCGCCCAGGCAGCGTTCGGCGGAGGCGATCCGTTCCCAGGCCTTGGCGAGGTCGGCCGCCTTCGCCGTGGCCCCGGGCTCGAAGCGGACGCCCCACGACGTCTGCGGACCCCACCACGGCCCCGTGGGGCCGAACTCGGAGAAGTAGAAGGCCCGACCCCAGTGCTCGTGCAGCGATGTGATCGCGGTGGTGACCGCCCCCGCTCCGTAGACGTTCGCGCCGATCACGTCGATGTCGGGGGCGTGCTCCCTGACCAGCGCGATGCTCTCGGGAGGCGCGTTGACCATCGTCAGGCTCGTGGGCATGTCGGGATGACGGGCGTGAACGATCCTGGAAAGCCGGTCGGCCTGCCGGAGGTAGCCGGGCTCCAGCCGGACCTCGTTGCCCAGGCTCCACATCGCGATCGCCGGATGGCCGCCGATGCGTTCGAGGACCGTGGTGAACTCGCCGTCCATCTTCTCCGCCGCCGTGGCGTAGGAATGCTCCCAGGGCCAGCCCTCCCTGCCGACGTTCGTTCCTTCATTCGGCATCCAATGGCCGACGATCACGCGGAGGCCGAGTTCGTGGTAGCGGTCGAGTTCGGCAGTCGTGGGAATGCCGTAGGTCCGCACGGCGTCGGCGCCCCGGGCGGCCGCATCGGCCAGACGCGGGCCGCCGCAGATGCCACGGATCGGCCTCGCCGTGAGTCGTGCCAGCCGGGCGTCGGGGCCGCCCGCCGTCACCATGGCCTGCGACGCGATGATCGCAAGCAGGAGGCAGCCGCTCGTTCGGAGCATCTTCATGGCCGGAAACCCCCGGGTGTTGTCGCGGACGGATCATAGCGGCCGGTTCCGAGAGAGTGTCGACGGAACCCACCGAAGCCGTCATGAGCCGGATGGCTCGTTCACCCGCTTGCAGGCGCGGTGGGCTGGATCGACAAGGGCGACGGCTCACTGATGGCGGCCTGCGCCGCCCCCGGAGGTGGGCGGCATCGCCGCCGTGCCGGAGCCCTCCGCCGCGGTGCTGTTCGGCATGGCGACCGCGGCTCTGGCCGCCTTTGGTCGTCGCCGTCGGTTTCGTCAGGTCGATTGACGTCGCCCCCCGACAGCGGTAAGACGAGGCTCCGGGGAGAGCGCGGCAGGTGCGCGCCCCATCAACTCACCCGTCCGTCCACGCGCGGAGAACATGGCCATGATCCTCGGCAAACTCTGGAAGTCGCTTGCGGCCCAGATGAACAAGATCGCCAACTTCTTCTGGACAGCCGACCCGATCGCCCAACTTCAGTACGAGTACGACAAGGCGGTCGACCAACTCAAGGAAGGTCGCGAGGGGCTCGAGCAGTACCGGGCTCTCGTGGAGCGCGTCACGCGACAGGTCAACGGCGACCGCCAGCACGTCGCGCAGCTCGAGGCACGGATCAAGGCCTACCTGCAGGCCGGCGAGCGGGAGACGGCCTCGAGGTTCGCCCTGGAGCTTCAGAAGGCGAAGAAGGAGATGGCCGAGAACGAGGCCCAGCTCAAGCTCCACGAGACGGCCTACAACAACAACGTGACCAAGATCAAGCACGCCACGAAGAAGCTCTCCGAGCTCAAGGACAAGATCCAGAAGTACGACGCCGAGTTAAAGCTCTCGCGGGCCGAGGCGGAGCTCGCCAAGCTCGCCACGAGCTTCAACTTCGACATCACCACCGACTTCGGCCAGATCGAGGACGTGATCCAGGACAAGATCGGCCTCAATCGGGCCAAGGTGCGGGTGGCCGCTGATCTCTCAGGCGAGGGCCTCGAGGACATCAAGCGGGAGGAGGCCGTGGAGAAGGCGATGGCCGATCAGGCGCTGCGTGACTTCGAGATCGAGATGGGCATGGTCACGCCCGAGACCGCCGGCGTGAAGGCCGACGACAAGGAGCTCGGCTCGGAGCGGGCGACGCAGAAGGCCACCTGATCGGTCGGCGCGATCGAGGAGCAGACCGTGAGCAGTCCCTACCCCTCTGTCGCGGC
>CAIKWU010000474.1 GCA_903831155.1 uncultured Planctomycetaceae bacterium
GGGATGAACCTGGAGTGGCCGAAACTGGTGCCGTTCGGCCAGTCGGCCAACGACCCGCCCCCGGGCCCCGGCGGCGGCACCATCGACCCTTTCAAGCGGGCCCGCGCGGGCTCGGCCCCCCCCGCGTCGACCGGGCCGTAACGTCAGGGTCCTCTGGCCGTTGTCTTGGTGGTGGTCGATCCGGCAACGGATAACCATCTCGGGAAACGGCCCGCGAGGAGCACGCCATGACGTCGAGGAGCGAGGCCCACGGCTGGGTGCTGGAGGCTGTGGACCGGTTCGAGCAGCCGCTCACGCGGTATGCCAGACGGATCCTTGGCGACGTCGATCTCGCCGCCGACGCCGTCCAACACGCGTTCTTGAAACTCTGCGGGGAATCGCAGACGAGAGTTGAGTCCCATGTGGCGCCGTGGCTGTTTCGCGTGTGCCGCAACCGAGCCCTCGACCACCTCCGCCGCGCCGGCCGCGAGCAATCGCTCGACGACGATTCCGACGACGGCACGGTGACCGCTCCACCCACCGACCGCGGCCCCGATCCTTCAAGCACCGCCGAGGCCCGCGAACTTGCCGCGCGACTGCGGCGGCTCCTGCGCGATCTGCCAGCGGCCCAGCGGGAGACGATCGACCTCTGGTGCGAGGGCTTTTCCTACCGCGAGATCGCCGAGATCTCGGGTCGCACCGAGGGCAACGTCCGCGTGCTCGCCCACCGCGGCCTCGCGGCGCTCCGTAGTCACCCGCTCGTTCGTGAACTGATTCCCGGTTCCTCCGCCACCACGAAAGCTCAGCCATGACACGCGATCACGACGCCCCGAACGATCGAGGCGAGGAACTCCTGACGGCCTATGCGCTCGACGAGTGCACCGCCGCGGAACGGGCCGAGGTGCATCGACTGCTCGCCGGCGACGACGCCGAGGCTGTGACACGGCAGATCGACGACGTCCGCCGACTCGCGCACGCCCTGAAGCGGTCCGCCGACGAACTGCCCGCCCGCTCTCCAAGCCTCCGTCGCGCAGTGCTCGCCTCCGTGGCGGCGGGTTCAACAGCCCGAGCGGGCCGCAGCCGACTCGCCTGGATCCTCGCCGGCGCGACGGGACTCGCTGCAGCACTGCTGCTCGGCTTCTTGCCGCTGCAGCTCAGGCAACGAGAACTGATGCGCCAGGTCACGATCCGGCCACATGCCGCCCCGCGTGAGCCCACCACGTCGATGACGGCAAAGAACGAAATTACGCGGATCGCAGACAGCAGGATCATGGCAGACTGTTTGGAACCGGCGGCCTGCGCCATGAAGCCTCCAGGAACCGTTGTCTCCAACAACCCGGTGGCTCCGGCCGTGCCACGCCGGGAACTGCTCTCCATCGATGACGAAGGGCTCCGCAGGCAGCTCGAGCGATTGCCGATGCCGCCGATCGGTGATCGCGAGCGGTACAACCAGTTCGTCGAGAACCGCTTTGCACGCCCGCTCGACGAGCCGCTCTCGACGTTCTCGATCGACGTCGACACCGCGTCGTACGCCAACGTGCGGAGATTTCTGACGGCGGGCAGACGGCCCCCCCGAGACGCGGTTCGCATCGAGGAGCTCGTCAACTACTTCCGCTACGGGTATCCCAAGCCCGAGGGCGATGAGCCCTTTTCGGTGACGCTCGAGGCGGCGGACTGCCCGTGGCGATCCGGGCATCATCTCGTCCGCATCGGCATCAGAGGCCGCGACGTGGCTCGCGACCGGCGACCGGCGGGCAACCTCGTGTTTCTCGTCGACGTCTCGGGCTCGATGGGCGAACCCGACAAGCTGCCGCTCGTGAAGCAGGCCCTACTCATGCTCGTTGAGGAACTCACCGAGAACGACCGCGTGGCGATCGTCACGTATGCCGGCGATGCGGGCGTGAAGCTCCCGCCAACGAGCGGCGACCAGCAGGAGCGGATTCGGGCGGCAATCGAGTCGCTCGCCGCTGGGGGATCGACCCACGGCAGCGCCGGGATCGAACTGGCCTACGACCAGGCAGCCGAGCGGTTCATCCCTGGCGGAGCCAACCGCGTGATCCTTGCCACCGACGGCGACCTGAATGTCGGCATCACCGACGACACGGCTCTCGTCGACCTCATCGCGCGCAAGGCGAAGGGGGGCACGTTCCTCACCGTGCTTGGCTTCGGTCAAGGCAACCTTCAGGACGAAAAGATGGAGAAGCTCGCCGACCACGGCAACGGCGTCTATGCCTACATCGACGGTGCCCGCGAGGCCCGTAAGGTGCTCGTCGAGCAGCTCACCGGCAGCACGCTCACGATCGCCAAGGACGTGAAGATCCAAGTCGAGTTCAACCCGGCGGTGGTGGAGTCGTATCGCCTTCTCGGCTACGAGAACCGGAGGCTGGCCGACGAGGACTTCCGCGACGACACCAAGGACGCCGGCGAGATCGGTGCCGGCCACGGCGTGACGGCCCTGTATGAGGTGGCGTTCGTCGGCGAGACGGCGGAAGGGCCCGGACGCGGCGCTGAGCCGCTGAAATACGGCCGGCAGCAGTCGAAGCCGCGGGATGCCCGTGCGGAACGGATCGACGAAGCCGCGAGCCGCGAACTCCTCACCGTCAAGCTTCGCTTCAAGCAGCCCGATGGCGAGACGAGCCGGCTCATCGAACAGCCACTGGCGGATCGGGGCGAATCGTTCGACACAGCATCGGTCGACCTGAGGTTCGCCGCCGCCGTGGCCGCCTTCGGCATGATCCTGCGCGGCAGCGAGCACGCCGGCGACGCGACGCTCTCGATGGTGGCCCGGATTGCAGGCTCCGCGCTCGGCGACGACAGTGGCGGCTACCGCGCCGAGTTCCTCGACCTCGTCCGCCGAGCCGAGTCGATCCAGTGACCACCCAGGGCGACGCGGGCCTTGGCATCGAGGTCGCGGATGCGCTGCGTGCAGACCGCGAAGATCTCCTGCTCGCTCATCGCCGCCACCTGCTCAGCGGTGAGGATTTCCCCGAACTCGAGGCGGATCCGCCCCGGCCTCGGCAGGAGCCGGGTCCGCGGCCAACACTCGAA
>CAIKWU010000475.1 GCA_903831155.1 uncultured Planctomycetaceae bacterium
AAGAGCCAGGCGACGAGGGCGCCGGCGAACATCGCGAACGAGTTGAAGGCCGGAATGACGCCCGCGATGCCGAGGCCCGTGGTCGAGGGCAGCCAGGGCCGCCACGTCTCCGGCCCGAGCTCCTCCAGCAGGGTAAGCACGATGCCGATCGCGGCTCCGACGGCGATCGCCTCGAGGGCTCCGGCCGGCAGGGCGTCGATCCCCTTGGCGAGCAGTTCCGCGACCCCGGCCCAGACCTTCGCCGACGGCGCCGGCAGGGCCTCGGTGCCCAGTTTCTCCGGGTTCCGCTGCACGACGAAGAGATACGCCGGCACCGACACGATCGTCCCGGCGATCACGCCGAAGAGCTGCGAGATCGTCTGCTTGCGGGGATTGCCGCCGAGGAGATACCCGCTCTTGAGATCGGTGAGCAGGTCGGCCGCGTGCGAGGCGGCGCCGGAGGTGATCGAGGCGGTCATGAGGTTCGTGGTGATGTTCGACGGGGCGACCACGCCGTACATGAGCTGCGTGATCTTGCCCATGGCCCCGATCGGGGTGATGTCGGTCTCGCCGGTGGCCCGGGCCGCCACGATCGAGAGAAAGAAGGTGACGAGCACCGCCAGGATGCCCATCCACCAGGTGATGTCGAAGAGCCAGTGCCCGAGGATCACGCAGGCGGTGCCCGAGGCGAGCGTGCCGGCGACGAACCAGCTCGACGGCACCTCGACACGGGCGAGCGGGTCGTCATCGTCGGCCACGGCCGTGCCCCCGACGAGCCGGCCGAGGCCGCCGAAGGCCCGCAGCACCGTCCTCCACTTGAGGGCGAAAGACAACAGCCCCGACGACACCATCATCGCCGTCGAGGGCCAGAGCACCCACGACACGATGCCGCGGTAGCCGGGCTGGGCGATGCCCTGATCCACGAGGATCGGCCCGAGGCACCCGTAGAAGAAGACGGCCCCCACGAGCATCGATGTGGCCACCCGCAGCCCCATGATCGCCCCGGCAGCGACCATGATGAATGAGCCCTCGATGCCGATCGTGAACCTCGCCAGGAGATCGTGGGCGATGGTCCCGGGGCCGAACGGGATCTCGCTCGGGATCGCCCAGGCGGCGACCGCCTTGATGCCACCCACGAGATCCCGCCAGAGGGCGACGACGGCTCCGAGCGCGGCGGCCCCGAAGAGCGCCCGGGCCTTCACCACGGCCTCGCCCCCTTCGCTGTGCATGCTCGTGAGCGTCTCGGCGGTCGCGATGCCGGAGGGGAAGGGGAGCTGGTCGATGTTGATCAGCTGCCGCTTCAGCGGGATCGCCATGAACACGCCGAGCATCGAGAGCGCGGCGAGCCAGAGGCCGATCTCCCACCACTCGAGCATCCGGCCGGTGGTGAGGTAGAGGGCGGGGATCGCCGCCACGAGGCCGGCGCTCGACATGTAGCCAGCGGCACTGGCGGCGCTGCTCATCGTGTAGTTCTCGAGCGTGGAGAACGGCCGCTTCCGATACGCGGGCACGACCTGCTCGAGGAACTTGAAGACCGCGTAGGCGATGATGCAGGCGGTGATCGTGACGCCGAGGCCCCAGCCGGTCTTGAGCCCGACGTAGAGGTTCGACACCGACATCAGCCCGCCGATCAGCATGCCGGTGATCACGGCCCGGGGAGTGAGCTGCACGGCATCGTCGCCGGCATAGACGTTGTCGAGCCACCACCGCGCCGCCTCGCGGTCGTCGGCAAACGGCGGATGCTTCCGGGGCAGGGCATGCTTGCTCATGGGCGGCTCTCTGGGATCGGGTGACGATGCGACGGGGGCGGGCGTCCGCTCAGGCGAACTGCGGCCGGAGAACGTCGCGGGCGACCCTCAGGGCCCGCCTGCGGCCCTCCAGAGCCTTCCCGAAGGTGTCGTCCTCCACCTCGATGCAGACCGGCCCCTCGTAGCCCACGCGGCGGACCTCCGAGAGGAAGCGGTTCCAGTCGATCTCGCCGGATCCCGGGATCCGGGGCTGATGCCAGCGGTTCGGGAAGTCGAAGCGGCCGACGTCGTTCACCCGCCGGGGATCGATCCGCACGTCCTTGGCATGCAGGTGGAACAGCTTGGAGCGGAACTCGTCGAGCGGGCCGAGCGGATCCATGCCCTGCAGGACCAGGTGGGAGGGGTCGTAGTTGAGGCCGAACGCCGGCGAGTCGATGTCGGCGAAAGCCCGCCGCCAGATGGCGGGCGAGGTCATCAGGTTCTTTCCCCCCGGCCACTCGTCCCGCGTGAAGAGCATCGGGCAGTTCTCGATCCCGATCCGCACGCCCCGCTCCTCGGCCTGCTTCACGAGCGGCCGCCACGTGTCGAGGAACCGCGGCCAGTTCTCGTCCACGGTCCGCATCCAGTCGCGGCCCACGAAGGAGTTCACGGTGGACACGCCGAGCATCGCCGCGGCGTCGATCACCCGCCGCAGGTGGGCCACGGCAACGCCCGACACGGCGGGATCCGGATCGAGGGGATTGGGATAGTAGCCGAGCCCGCTGATCGCCACGCGGTGGCGGGCGCAGGCTTCGAGGACGCCCGCAGCTCCGGACGCCGAAAGGTCGGTCACGTCGACGTGCGTGACGCCCGCATACTTTCGCTCGGCGGCCCCGATGGGCCAGCACATCAGCTCCACGCACGCGAAGCCCTCGGCCGCCGCGAACGCGAGCACCTCGTCGAGCGACAGATCCGGCAGGATCGCGGAGACGAAACCGAGCTTCATGATGGTCACCTGTCGCGAAGGAAGTTCGCGAAGTGTAGCCGCGGGCCATGGCGGGGGCTCGGGGCTGCCGGTGCCCCATCGCCGGACGTTCGCGGCCGTGCCCGGCCAAGGCGAACCTCGGCTTCGCCCACGCCGGGCTCAGGCTGCAGGGGGCATGGATGCCCCTGCAGCCGTGTATTCAGAACACGTCGAGATTGAAGTGGGGGCCGTGGTGATAGAGCCGCGACTACGGGTAGTCGTTCTGCCAGGCACGGTTGTAGACCGGCACCCGCATTTCCTGCGGATACCGGTG
>CAIKWU010000476.1 GCA_903831155.1 uncultured Planctomycetaceae bacterium
CGGTGGCGGTGAATCCGAAGGTGATGTAGGCACCGCGAGTGATTGCCGCGTCGAGTGAATCAGCGGCAGTGCCGCTGTTCCACCAGTTGTTGCCGCCCCAAGCCCTCGAGGCCGCCGTAAACGTGCCCGTTGTGTAGGCGCTCACCGCAGGCCCGCGAGTCAGGCCGACGACCGAGAGGTTAGAGGCCGTCGTGGAGGGGGCGAATGGCGATGGGCCCCAGTTGTTAGCGCCGACGGAGGGAGCAACGAGCGTGCTGAAGTCCCAGCCGGCGAGCACATCGGCCGCGACGCGTGTCGGGCTGATTCCGGCAAAGGCGAACGCGAGGCCCGCAAAGACGTGGGCGGCGGCAAGCGACCATGCGGACGTTGATCGAGAGGTGGGGGAACTCATGGCTCGTCGCTCCGAAAGAGAGGGGGGAGAACTGGCCGAACCGCCGTGGCGAGCAGTATCGCGAATGGTTCGGAGTTTGCCAGCCACCCGTTAGGCATTCGTGAGGATGCCTCGACCGGAGCGTGAATCTTCCGTGAAAATGCTGGCCGATGCCCCGGCCATCGAACGCCCGGGGGCGGTGCGGAGCCTGTCGGCGACCGAGCGGCATGGCCGGGCCGAGCGACCCGTTTGATGCCGCGGTCCGTAGGGCACGCTATGCTTCCCAGTGAGGCTCCCGGGGCGGAGCCGTCTGGGCTGCCGTCTGGTTCAGCCGGGTTTCATCGGGGCAGGGAAAAGGGCCGCCCATGAGCAGACCCACGTTCCGTGTCATCCTCGCGGCCTTCGCGGTCGCGGGGGGCATCCGCGCCGAGGCGGTTGGCATCATCGATCTGGGGCTGTCCGACGAGTTCACGCTCTCGCAACCCGTGGTGCAGGTGCAGGTTGGCACGCTGGGTCCGCTCGACCTCAGCGAATACCTGCTCGACACCGGAGCCAGCGGCATCCTCGCCGGGATCAACTCGTCGGCCGAACTTCGCTCGCTGGGGCTCGTGACCGAGGCGACCTACGTCGACTATGGCGTGGCGGGCCCGCAGTCGACGGGCGTGTCGGCCCCCTACGACTTCCACTTCGCCGGCACCGACGGCGTGCCGCGGACGCTGCCGGGCGCCAGGCTGCAGACGTCGAGCGGCAACTTCGCCTTCTACTCGGGCATCGCCGGCATGCCGCTGATGACCGGCAGGACCGTCGGCTTCGACCTCGCCGCCCAGGCCGACATGAACGCCCTGCGGATCGGCGTGGCCTTCGACGTGCCGATCTCGCCGACGCTCGCGGCCCACCAGTACTCCGTGCCGCTGACGATGTACCAGTTCCCAGCGAGCGGCAAGCAGAGCCCGACCGATCCGCTCCCGGAGAACGCAGCGCTCCCGTTCGCCCCGGTTCGGCTGCAGTACGGCGCGACGACCGGCACGGCCGGGTTCCTGCTCGACACGGGAGCCCAGCAGTGCATCCTCTCGCAGGCCATGGCCTTCGACCTCGGGCTCGACGTGAACGGCAACGGCACCCTCGACGACGAGGCGCTCTCGTTTCAGACGGTGGCGGGCGTGGGAGGGTCGATCGAGATTCCCGTGCTGCGGATCGACGCCCTCTCGCTCCGGGCGACGAACGACGTGGAGCTCCTGTTCCGCGACATCACCGTGGGGATCATCGACATCGACCCGGCGCTCCCCGGGGTGCTGGGAATGAACGTGCTCAACTCGGGCTGGGAGATCCATGCCCTCAACACGTTCCTGGGCATCGACCCGGGGCCTCCGGGGGTGTTCGGCCGTGTGGACCTCGACTTCCGGCAGGCGTCGGCCCTGCAGGGCGAGATGCGGCTCACGCTCGACGCGGGTCGGGAGACGTTCGTCGCCCAGGGGGCCCTGACCCTCGCGCCGGCCGCGGGCGTGCAAACGCAGTTGCAGGCCGGCTACGCCACGATCGGGGGCACGGCGAGCCTCCTCAAGACCGGCGCCGGCACCCTCGTGCTCGACGCGGTGAACACGCTCACCGGCACCACGGTCGTGGAGGCCGGAACCCTCCGCATCGCCACTCCCAACGCCCTGTTCGGCAGCCCGACGGTCGTGCGGCCCGGAGCCACGCTTGCCATCGCCACCGGAAGCGGGGCCCGTCTGCCGAGCATCACGCTGGCGGGCGGAGCGCTCGACGCGGGCGCCGCCCTCGCGATCAACGGCACGAGCGGCATCTCACGGCTGGTGGTCGTCAGCGGATCGCTGGCGGGCCGGCCGTCGCTGGCGATCGGCTCCGGCGGCGAGGTCAGGATTGCAGGAGGTCCGGGCACGTCGCTCGAGGTCGCCGGCCTCTCCGTCGATCTCGTCAACGGTGCCCGCCTGGACCTCGGCTCGGGGAGGATCGACGTGGCCTCAGGCGGCATCACCGAGGCCGAGCTGCTTGCCGGGCTCGCCGCCGGCCGCGGCGACGGCAGCTGGGGTGGCCTCAGCGGGATCGGGTCGTCGTCGGCGGCGGCCGACATCGCCGCCAACGGGCCGCGTTCCCTGGGCTGGATCCAGCAGGGAGACGGCGGCTTCGTGATCGCCTACGCCGCCCCGGGCGACACCAACATCGACAACATCGTCGACATCCTCGATGCGGGTAACTTCCTGGCGGGTGCGGACCCCGGAGCCGGCCGGACCGGTCGCTGGTCCTCCGGCGACTTCAACTACGACGGCCTCGTGGACATTCTCGACATCGGCGACTTCATGAGCACCGGGCTCTTCGATACCGGCGACTATCTCGGAGGTTCGGCCACGGCTGCTGTCGCGGCTGTTCCGGAGCCCGGGGCCGGCTTCGCGGTCGCCCTCGCCGCGACCTGCTGGTGGGCGGGCTGGATTCGCCGACGCGGTCCGCAGAAGGCGTGACCACGGGAGTGCTGCGGAGCGATCGCTTCCTCGCGGCACAAAGAAAAAACCCCGCCGGCAGCGTCCCGCCGGCGGGGTCTCTCTCACTTGGTTTGTGTCGCGGAGGCCGGACGCGGTGAGCGTCGGGCATCCGCGGGCTTGGCCGGGGGCCGGGTCGGCTACCTGGTTTCAGCAGGACAGCCGCCCGATCCCGAGCCAGGCTGAAGTCAGCCCGCCATGACCCCGTCGAGCGTGGCCGCCTGCTTCTGCTGCTTGCGGCGGCGGAGCTTCAGGCTTCCGGCGACCGCGAGGCCGACGCTGGCGAGGACCACGGTCGAGGGCTCCGGCACCACCGGGATGACGGCACCCACCTGGTTGCCCGTGATGCCGTTGGCCGAGTACTGGAAGGTCGAGAAACCGAGGCCGTAGCCGAGGATGTTGGCATTGGCGTTCGAGTTCTGGCCGATCGTCTTGAAGTTGCTGATCGTCATCACCCCGGTGCTGCCCGACGCGACAAGGTCGAGCGGGAAGGCCCACGGCTGATTCCAGTAGCCACTGGTCGAGGCGATGTTGCCCACATCACCGGCCGTGGCGAGTGACGGTCCGAGCGGCGCACCGATCGTCATGCCGACGCGGGCGGCAAACGTGGTGGGAGGCAGGCCGGTCACCGCGGTCACAGCCGGGAACGTCTTGGGCGTTCCGGTCGTGGGCGAGATGGCGTTGGTGGTGGTTCCCGACGGATAGACGAGCGGTCCGGCGGTCGTGCCCGAGATGTTCACCGTGCCGGTGGTGTAGGTGATGATGACCGTGGTCAGGTCGAGGTTCTTGGGGTCGATCTGCAGTTGGCCCGTGGTCGTGTTGAAGTAGACGACGGCACCCGGAGCGCCATTGAAGGCGTTGGTTGCGGTCGTGCGGACCGGCAGGGCCGTACCGGTGGAAACGGCCGTCCAGGGGATGCCGCTGGCCGACGTACCCGAGAGTTCCGACGGGGTGGGCTGGACGAACACACCCGCAGAGGCCGTGAGGCCGCAAGCGACGAGCGAAGCGACGAGGAAGCCGCGAGCAAAGTTACGAATGGACATGAGAAATCTCCAAGTGAGAGAGAAACAGTGAGAGAGAACCGATGAGAGAGAGCCAGGAACCCTCCGCCCGGACGCCGTCGTCAGAGCGGGAAAGGACGTGCGTTGGAGACCGCGCACGAGGTTCCGAAGCGAGCAGAGAAAGACCGAACGAAGGCCCGGGAAGGCACTTCCGATCTCGTGAGAGGCAAGGGCAGAAGGCCCATGCCAGAGATGGAAGCTACAACCTCGAGTGCGTTCTAGCCGTCGATACCGGTTGACCCGGAATCAACTGCCGCAACGAAACTCGCACGAGGTCAGTAGCTGCCCTTTCGATCAACCAATCGAACCCTTGGGAAGATTTGCGGCCGTCACCGCTCCTCGACCCAACACGTGTAGTTCTAGGGCGGCCTGAAAATCCTGTCAAGCGTCTGGAAAAGAATTTTTTTCCAGCGACGAAAAACGTCGAAATCTCCCGCATTTTGCAGCATTTGCGATGGCATCGCTCGGCGACTCGGCCGAGTCGAGAGCCCTCGCTGGTCGCCGCGAAGGCTGGCGTCGATACTCTCCAGATCGCCGATCCGCCGCGATCCCCGCGGCGTATCGCTTTTTTCAGGAAAAATGCCATGCAGGATGCATCGATTTCGCTGCGGTCCGGCCTCGATCGCCGGCGTTTTCTGGCCGGATCCGTGGCGGCGGCCGGTGCTGCTGCCGCGGCTCGCCTGGACGCCGCCGATCTGGGGAGGGCGCGCACCGTCTCGATCTTCCACACCACCGACCTTCACGGCCGAGTGCTGCCGACGAGCACGTATGAGGGGCTCGACGACGTGGGCGGGTTCGCCCGCTGCGCGAGCTGCATCAGGCAGTGGAGGCGTGAGTCTCCGCACTCGTTGACGGTGGACGTGGGAGACGTGGTGCAGGGCACCGCGTTCAGCTTCGCCGACGGCGGCGTGGGGATGATCGAGCTCTTCAATCGACTGGGGTATGACGCCTGGACGCTCGGCAACCACGACTTCGACTGGGGGCCGGAGAAGCTTGCGACGATGCTCGAGCTTTCGTCGGCGCCCGTCCTCACGGCCAACATCACGCGCGGCGCCGCGCCGGCGGGGAGATTCGAGGGCGCGTGGGCGAAGGTCTCTCCGTGGACGATTCGCGAGGTGGGGGGCTTTCGCATCGGGCTCGTCGGGCTGATCACGCCGGGGCTTCCCTTCTGGCTCCCGCCAGACCTGCTCGACGGCACCGAGGCGACCGATCCCGCCGCGGCGCTCGAGGCGGCGGTCGCCGAGGTGCGCGGGCAGGGCGTCGACGCGGTGGTGGTGACGGGGCACATGGGCTGGCGATTCAACGACGACTACGCCAACCCCGTGCGGTCGATTCTCCGCGACGTGGAGGGCGTCGATGTCTACCTCGCGGGCCACTCCCATCAGAATCAGCCGTCGTGGACGATGCACGGCGTGCTCTGCTCGCAGGCGAGCTACTACGGCATCCACTGCGGCCGCATCGACCTCACGTTCGACCTCGACACGCGGAAGCTGGTCGATCGCCGCGCCTTCACGATCCTGATGGACGACCGCTTTCCGCTCGATCCGGCCGTGATGGCGTTCGCCACGCCGGGGCTGGAGTCGGCCGACGCCACGCTCGCCCGTGAGGTCGCCACCGTGTCACGCGGCATCCCGGGCAAGGGCCGTGGCAGCGGGCTCGTCGTGCTGCTCTGCGAGACCTTCGCCGCGGCGCTCGCGAAGCGGGGCCAGAAGGTCGACGGCGTGTTTCACGGCAGCTTCGGCAGCGGCGACCTGGAGCCCGGCCGGCTGACCGTGGCCGACTGCTGGAAGATCATTCCCTACGAGAACATGCTCGTGACCGCGGAGATCTCCGCCGGCGAGCTGGTCGAGATCGTCGCGGAGGACGCCCGCCAGAAGGACTCGGATCGCACGCTCTGGCCGTTCGAAGTGGTCGCGGGAGACGACGGGAAGCCGGCGGGCCTGCGGCACGGCGGCGCCCCCGTGCCAGCCGACCGGCGGCTCGTGATCGCGTTCAACGCCTACGACGCCCAGTCGGGAGGGCGGAGGCTGATGAAGACCCGCGAGATCCTCGCGGCCGCCGCGGCTCGCCGCCGCACCTGGCCGATCGACACGCGGTCGGCACTGATCGACGGCCTGCTCGACCGCGGCACGGTGGGGTGACCGTCACCGCCACGCCACGAGCAGGGCCTGAACCATCTCATGCAGGGCCCGCGCGAGCCGCGAGTCGGTGCCCAGTTCCTGGCCGATGCGGATCAGCACGAGCGTTTGGATCACGGCGTTCCAGTTGATCGCGTTCATGACGTCCTCTCCTCCATGACAGCACGGACATGACGACGCGGACGAGGCGGACGAGGTGCGTCCGGCCGGCAAGCGTTCGTGTGGAGCCGGTGCCCGGGCAAGGCGGGCCGAGCGGGGCGGGGATTCCGCGGGCCCGATGGGCCATGCCGGTCGATCTGCGGCGCGACTTTGGACACAATACCTATAGGTAAAATAGGATCGCGGCGTGATTGATCACTCGCGCGACGACGTCGCACCAGTGATCAATCAAAATAGTTTAAAATTGTACTTTCCCTTAGCGATACATACAACTACGGTAAACTATGGTAAGCTAGCGATATGAGATA
>CAIKWU010000477.1 GCA_903831155.1 uncultured Planctomycetaceae bacterium
CCGAACCAGCACGAGCCCACGCTCGCCGCCGTGGCAAGACTCGAGGCCGCCGGCGTCGCCACGGTCGGCCTCGGCCTCGGCGACGGCACCGCCGGCCTGGCCCGCTACTTCCAGAGCTCCGTCACCGAGATCCCACCCGAGCATCTCGTGGACCACGTGGCCCGCCTCCTCGGCCAGGCGCTCGTCGCATCGACGTGACACGGGAGCGGCTGGACGCGCCGGGGGCGACCATTGCCTTTCCTCGAACGACGCTCCGAAGACTCACCCGTCAGGCCGCCATCCACCCCGCGTCGAACCCACGCTCCTCGAGCATGGGCCGAAGCAGGGCATACGCCTCCTGCAGGCGACGGTGCACCCGCGAAACCGACACGCCGAGGACGCTGGCGGTCTGCCGCTCGGAGTGCTCCTCGTGGAGCTTCAGTCGCACCACCTGCCGCATGAGGGCATCCGGCAACTGGTCGATGCACGACTCGAGGATCGGCAGGAGGTCGGGCCGCTCGAGCTTCGCCACCTGCCGGTCGAGCAACGACGAGGGCTCGTCGCCGCTCGGCGGATCGTTGAGGTCGAAGCCGCTCTCCACGAGGATCTTCACCCCCCTGCCCCCGCGGTACATCCGACTCCACTCCACGCTCTGGTTGCGGACCACCCGCCACAACCACCCCCGCAGGCCCGAGAGCCCGGGCTGCGCCTTCGCCGGATCGAATCGGCCACCCGCATCCGGGGCCGCGAGCCCCAGGAGCCGCTCGGCGGTCTGGCTCACCACGTCGCCCACGGCCCAGTCGTCGTCGCCGTTCCACGCCGTCACGCCCAGCTTCCGCAGGGACCTCCGCGCAAAGTCGTCCACGATCGGGGCGATCTCCGCCCAGACATCGTCGAATCCCTCGCCCGTGCTCTGATACGCCACCAGCTTCGCCACTGCACTGCCGCTCTTCTTCGCCATCGTTTCGTCCTCCTTCATGGGCCCACACCCGATCCCGATTCCGCACCTCTGCACTACGTCGAATCCCGAAGCATCGTGACGGACGGGACATCCTTGGTCCCGCCCTCCCCCGGCCCCTGAAACCCCTCGGATTCCACGGCGATTCGCCCCTTGAGACACCCCGGGGGACGGCCCGGCAGGGTAGAGTGTCGCGTCGGGAGTGATCCCCTTGGGGGTGGCCCCCGAGCCCCTGCGGGGCGGCGGCCGGGCGAAGGAGGCATCGATGCCAGCGGACGAGCCGGGAGAGTTCACCGACACCCTCGTCCGCCGGGCGATCGAGCGGCTGCAGCGGGGCGATCCCGCCGCCAAGAACGACCTCCTCTCCTACGCCCAGCAGCAGCTCGGGCGGATGGTGAGGAAGATGCTGTACGAGGGGTCGGGCTACGCAGTCGTGCGGCGCTGGGAGCAGACCGACGACGTCATCCAGGGGAGCCTGATCCGGCTCTCCCGCACGATCGACACCCTGCCCATCAACTCGCCCCGCGACTTCTTCAAGCTCGCGGCCACCAACATCCGCTGGGAACTGAAGACCCTGCGCGACAAGTATCTGACCGGGAGTTCCCCTGCGCATCGCCACCACACCGACATGGCATCGCGGCGCGATCCGGGTCGTACGCCCTTCGACCGCGCGCTCGCGGACAAGCCTGCGCCCCCCGACTCGTTCGCGGAAATGTCGCGGTTCCTCGACGCCATCGAGACGCTCACCGACGAGGACCGCGAGATCCTCGATCTGCGGCTCGTGCATGGCCTCGCGCGGCAGGAGGCTGCGGATCACCTCGGCCTGTCCCTGGGGACGTTCAAGCGCCGCTACGCCGATGCCTGCGACCGCCTGGGCGAGCGGCTCGGCGAGCCACGGCACGACGACACGCCCGACCTGCCCGATTCCGGCTGAAGCATGACGACGCCCGACGACGACCTGCTGTACGACCTGCTCGACCGCTGGGAGGATGCCCACGATCGCGGCATGCCGCTCGACCCGGCGGAACTCTGCCGCGACCGGCCCGACCTCGTGCCCGAGCTCGCCCGCCGCATCCGCAACCTGCTCCGCGTGAAGCCGCTCGAGCCCGGCGGCCGGACGGCGGACCCGCCCGTGGAACTGCTCAACAGCCGGTATCGCATCGAGAGGAAGATCGGCGGCGGGACCGAGGGCGACGTGTGGCTCGCCCACGACACGCTGATCCGCCGCGACGTGGCGGTGAAACTGCCCAAGGGCGACAGCGACGACCTCCTCGACGAGGCCCGGCTGATCGCGAGCCTGCAACACCCCAACATCCTCAAGGTCCTCGACGTCGGCCACGACGCACGGGGCACCGTGTTCGTCGTCACCGAACTGATGCCGGGCCGCACGCTCGCCGAGCGCCTGCGGACGAGGGACGGGAGCCGCGTGCCCGTGTCGCGGGCGATCGCCTGGACGCGGCAGATCGCCGCGGCCCTGCATGCCGTCCACCTGGCCGGGCGGGCACACCGCGACGTGAAGCCGGTCAACATCCTCCTCGACGACCACGGCAACGCGGTGCTCGCCGACTTCGGTATCGCCATCGACGTGGCCTCGCAGGAGCCCGGGGGCTCCACCGGCACGCCCGCCTACAAGTCGCCGGAGCAGCTCGCCG
>CAIKWU010000478.1 GCA_903831155.1 uncultured Planctomycetaceae bacterium
ATCATGCTCGGGGGAGTGATGTCGCGGGCCGGCACGCTGACGCTCGACCTCGAGCAGGCCGGCACGCTCGTCCGGCACGAGGTCGACGGCGTCTGGGACAAGGCCAAGGTGCGGCAACCAGTCCGTGGCGGCAAGGTGAAGGAGGCGTGGGTCGACGCCCCCAAGGCGAGCCTCGAGGCCGGCCAGGCGGCGGTCGTGGCCCTCAAGGCCCTCTGCGGCCTGCCTTCCAGCGCCCGCGAGGCGCGCGGGGCGCCGTTCCTGATGCAGGTCGATGGCAAGCCCCGCAACTGCCGGATGTCGATCCGCAGGCAACCCGCCGGCGAGCAGGTCGTCGTGCAGATCGACCCGCCCGCGGCGGTCTTTAAGAAACTCGAAGACCTGGGGATGCCCAAGCCGCTGGCCGACAAGGCGGTCGACCTGACCCGGGTCGAGAAGGGGCTGATCCTCGTGTCGTCGCCGCCGGCATCGGGCGTGACGACGACGTTCGACGTGCTCGTGCTCTCCGCCGACCGCCTGCTCCGCGACTTCATCTCGCTCGAGGACGCAGCCGCGCCTCCCCGGGAGATCCAGAACGTCCGGCCGATCACCTACGACGCCCGCACCGGCGTGACGCCGGTGCAGGCCCTCACCGAGGTGCTCCGCACCTACCCCAACGTGATCGTCAGCCGCGACGTGACCGACAAGCAGCTCGTCAACGAGCTCGTGAAGCTCGCCGCCGACGACAAGCTCGTGGTGATGAGCATCAAGGCCGTGGACGCCACCGACGCGATCGCCCGCATCGCCGCCTGCGGCGTGCCGCTCGATCTGCTCGCCAGGTCGCTGGTGTCGTCGCTCGCGCAGCGGCTCGTCCGCAAGCTCTGCCCGAAGTGCCGCGAGGAGTATCCGCCAGCGCCCGAGATGCTGGCCCGGCTGAAGCTCACCCCCGAGCAGCTGCCCCACCTCCGCAAGGCTTCGGAGCACGGCTGCCGGGTCTGCGGCGGCACCGGCTACCTGGGCCGCACCGCCGTCTTCGAGCTCGCCAGCGGCCCCACGGTCCGCAAGGCGATCGCGTCGGCGACCGACGCCGCGACGCTCCGCAAGGCGGCGGTGCAGGACGGCATGAAGCCGATGCGCGACGCCGGCATGCCGCTGGTGCTCGAGGGCTTCACGTCGGTCGACGAGTTGCAGCGTGTCTTCGCCGGCGGTTCAGCCCCGGCCAAGCAGCCTCCTCCCCAGCCCAGGGCGAAGAAGCCATGATCTCCTACCTCCTTCTCGGGCTGTTCATCGCGGTCGCCTTCGCCCTCTGGCGGGAGGGACTGTGGAGCGCCTCCATCATGCTGTTGAACCTCCTGCTCGCGGCCACGTTCGCGACGGCGTGGTACGAGCGGGTCGTTGCTTTCCTCATGGGTCGGATGGCGAGCTACGACTACCTTCTCGACTTCATCGCCCTCTGGGGCCTGTTCGCCGTGACGCTGCTGGTGCTGCGTGAGGTGAGCGACCGCGTCTCCCGCCGGAAGGTGCGGTTCCGCAAACCCGTGGAGATGTTCGGCTGCCCGGTGGTCGCGGCGGTGGCGGCCTGGATCATGGTCTGCTTCACCGCGGCCTCGCTGCACACGGCCGCCGTTCCCCGCGACCTGATCCAGGCCACGCCGGAGGCCACGATGTTCTTCGGCCTCGAGCCGGACCGCCGCTGGCTGCAGTGGGTGCGAGGCTCGACGAGCAGCGGGCCGTTCGCCGTCGCGAAGAACGCCTTCGACCCCGACGCGGACTTCATCCTCCGCTACGCGACCAGGCGACACATGCTCGAGGAGCAGCCCGAGTTGCGGGTCCGGAAGTGACAGCCCCGATGGACGACGCGCCCGACTATCGGCCGGTGAGCCCGCTGGCGGTGGCGGCCCTCGTGCTGGGCTGCTGCTCTGCGGTCGCGCTCGTGACGCCGTTCGCCTGGTTCGTGCCGCTGGTCGGCATCGTGACGGCGGTGGCGGCGCTCGCCGATCTCTCCCGGCCTGCCGCGCCGCGGGTGGGCCGCCTGCCGGCACTCGCGGGCCTCGCGCTCGCGGTTGGGTTTGGCGCCCAGGCCGTGGCCGATGCCGCGGTCGGCCGCTGGATCGAGCGGTCGCGGGCCGTCGCCACCGCCGACGCCTGGATCGACGCGGTCCGCGGCGGCCACCTCGAGGAGGCCCTGGGCATCTCGTCTCGAGCGATCCTGCCGTCGCTCGGCGGGCCCGAGCCCGACAGCGAATCCGACCAGGCGGCTCGGTTCGCCGCCCTGGAGGCGGTGCGGGCGGTGGCGGGAGGTCAGACCACGCTCACCTCGGCCGCTCCGCTGGGCACCAGCGACCGTGCCTGGCTGGTGCGTGCCACCATCGCCGACGGGGCGGTCGTGCGGATCATCGCGGCGCCGCGGACGGCGGCCAAGGGCCGTGGCGCCGTCGAGCGGTGGACCGTGACCGCCGTCGAGATCGAGTCCTGACGCCTCAGGCTTCCTCAGGCTTCATCACGGAAGCAACGGACGTCGTGGATCGAGCTGGCGCCGGCGGCGAGCATCACGAGCCGGTCGAAGCCGAGCGCCGCGCCCACACCCTGCGGCATGCGGTCGCCGTGGGCGTCGAGCAGCCTCGACGGCACCGGCAGGGCCGCCCGGCCCGCTCGATCGCGGGCGGCGTTCGCCGCGGCGATCCGCTCCTCGAGCACCCCGCGGCTCGTCTCCTCCTCCCAGCCGTTCGCGAGTTCGACGCCCTCCACGAAGAGCTCGAATCGCCGGGCCACACCGCGGGCATCGAGCCGCGCGAAGGCCGCCTGCGACGCCGGCCAGTCGACGAGCAGCACGGGCGTCCCCTGGCCCAGCTGCGGCTGGACAACCTGGCTGAGCACGAGTTCGAAGGCGCGATCCCAGCGGTCGCCGTCGGCGAAGGCCGGCACGTCGACGCCCGCGGCTGTGACGGCCCCCTCGAGGTCGGCGGCCGAGGCGGTGAAGGGGTCGATGCCGGCATGCTCGAGGAACGCTTCCCGGCAGCACACGGTGTCGAGGCCCTGCGTGCCGAGCGCCGCCGCGCAGAGGTCCGCGACGATCGGGCCCACGTCGGCGAGCGTCGCCGCGGGCTCATACCACTCCAGCAGGCAGAACTCGACGTCGTGCATGCCGCCCCGCTCGCCTGCCCGAAACGACTGGGCGAACTGAAAGATCGGCCCCGACTCCCGGGCCAGAAGCCGCTTCATGAGTGCCTCGGGGCTCGCCTGCAGAAACCGGGGCCGCTCGTCGTCGAGCCGCACGGTGATCGGGTCGATGTGGGCCTCGGGCAGCACCTCCCGCGAGAGCACCGGCGTGTCGACCTCGACGAATCCCCGCCG
>CAIKWU010000479.1 GCA_903831155.1 uncultured Planctomycetaceae bacterium
GCACTTGGGCCAACGGCACGCAGGGCCACTTCGCCGCGCCGTATGCGGGCGACCTCGGCACCACGGTGATTTTCACCGGCGTGGGCGAGACGGTCACCGTGTCGGGGGCCGTTCAGGCCGGCAAGCTCTTTTTCGAGCCGACGAGTGGCAACTACTCCGTGACGGGCGGCACGTCGCTCGAACTCGGCGTGAGCACCAACGTGTCGGTGGCAGCCGGTTCCACCGCCACGATCACCACACCGCTCGTGGGCGCCAACGGGCTCACCAAGGGGGGCACGGGCACGCTGATCCTCGGTGGCGCCAACACCTTCACCGGCGGTGTCACGGTGTCGCAGGGCACGCTCCAGGTGGCCTCCGACGCGGCCCTGGGCGACGCGGCCAACAGCCTCACCGTGGCCGGCACGTTCCAGACCACGGGCAACCTCACGCTCGGCGCTGGCCGCACGCTGCTCGGGGCCGGCACGCTCGACATCGCCCCCGGCACCACGCTCACGGTCAGCGGTTCGTCCAACCTCACGGGCGTGTCGCTGCCCAACTCGGGCACGCTCGATCTCCAGGGACCGACTCGCACGGCCGGCGGCATCACCTTCGGCGGGCCATCGACCATCACCGGGGCGGGATCCATCGGGGTCACGGCGATCGCCGCCGGCGCCGTCACCTCCGGCACGGCCGTGATCGGTCCCGCCGTGACGTTCGCCGCCGGCGAGCGGAGCATCGACGTGGGAGCGGGCGGCACCGTGCTGCTCGCCGGACCGGTCGATGGTGGCGGCGGCAGCCGACTGGTGAAGACCGGCTCGGGCACGCTGCTCGTGCCCGACTCGAATACGTCGGGAAGCTTCCGCATCGGCGTGTCCGGTGCGACACCGACCAACGGCGGCACCGTGATCCTCGGCTCGCAGGCCTCATCGGGCACGGCGGCGCAGATCCAGCTCAACTACGGCACGCTCCAGACGGCCACGGCCGCGACGTTCACCAACGGCCTCTCGATCGGCGGCCGCACCGGCGCGGTGGCGGTGCTCGGCGGCACGGAGGCGATGACCTTCTCCGGCTCGACGGGTTTCTTCCGCGGCACGAGCACCTCGGGTGAACTCCGCCTCGACGTCAACAACACCTCCACGATTGCCGGCACGCTCGGCCCCACAGGTGGCGGCGGCTCCGCCACGGGCGTGACCATCGGCGGCACCGGCCGGCTGATCGTCACGGCCAACGGCTCGACGTTCACCGACAAGATCCAGGTGAACCCCGGTGCGACCGTCGAAATCGGCGCCGACAATGCGCTCGGTGGTGCGAAACTCGACCCCTCGGCCGGCGGCACGTTCGAGTTCTCCGTGCCCGCTGCCACCGTCGGCGGGCTCGTCGGCGGCGGGTCGCTCGCCCTGCAGACCAATGCGTCGGCGGCGCTCGCGCTGACCGTCAGCCCGACGTCCACCGGCACGTTCTCCGGCATCCTCTCCGGCCCGGGCTCGCTTACGAAGACGGGCGTGGGCACGCTTCGGCTCACCGGCGCCAACACCTACTCCGGCACCACCGCGATCGCCGCCGGCACGCTTCTGGTCAATGGCGACCAGAGCGGGGCGACGGGGGCGGTGTCGGTGCTCGCCGGAGGCACGCTCGGCGGCACCGGCGTGGTTGGCGGCGCGACGACGATCGAGTCGGCCGCAACGCTGTCCCCGGGCAACAGCCCCGGCACGCTTGGGTTCGCCGGGGGCCTCACTTGGAACGCCGGGGGCAACTACAACTGGCAAATCCTCAGCGGAACGGGCGACGCGGGCTCCGGGAACGCCTGGGATCTCGTGACGGTCAGCGGCTCGCTCACCATCGCCGCCACATCGGCCGATCCCTTCAAGATCAATCTCTGGAGCCTGTCGAGTATCGGGCCCGACGTGAGCGGCGACGCCACGAACTTCGATCCGAACCAGAGCTACTCCTGGCAGATCGCCTCCGCCGCCGGCGGGTTCTCCGGATTCGCGGCCGACAAGTTCCTGATCAACATCGCGGCGGACAACGGCACCGCGGGCTTCAGCAACGCACTCGCCGGTGGCACGTTCAGCCTCTCCCAGAGCGGTACCACCCTGAACCTCGTGTTCACGTCGGCCAGCGGTCCGAGTTCCATCACGATCAACGTGGCCAGCGGCACCCAGACGCAGACCCAGGCCGGCTACCCGACGCTCTCGGGCTCGACGCCGGTCGTGAAGACGGGCGACGGCACGCTCGTGATCGATCAGGCTAACACCCTCTCGGGCTCCACGACGGTGCAGGCGGGCGTGCTGCAGCTCGCCAACGCCTCGGCGCTTTCGGCAAGCCAGCTGGTCGTTGTGGC
>CAIKWU010000480.1 GCA_903831155.1 uncultured Planctomycetaceae bacterium
AGATGCTGGTGGCCCCCCCGGGCGACCGGTCGGTCACGCTCGTGTCGTCGGTCGTCGCCGCCCGCGGGTCGCCGGGGCTGTCTGTCTCTGCCGCCACGACGGCAGCGGTCGAGGGGTTCGGAATAAGTCTTGCGAGGGAACTTGGGCCGCGCGGCATCCGGGTGAACACAGTCGCCCCGGGATTTCTGGAGACCGAACTCTCCGCCCCGCTCTCGCCGGAGAACCGGGACCGGATCGCCCGGCGGACGGCCTTGGGGCGGCTGGGCACCGCCGGCGACGTGGTCGAGACGGTGGCATTCCTTGCCTCACCGGCAGCATCGTTTCTGACCGGACAGGTGGTCGGTGTGGATGGCGGGGCCTGACGGCGGCGGCCCCGGAATCCATCATCTCGGGCGGGTATAGTTGAGGATGTCAATGGACCCCACGTCGGCTTTCCCTTCCGTCAGTCTTTGCGACACCCACGGGAACGGAGTGCAGGAGCCAAATACCCCTCCCTGGAAGGGTTCCTCGTGGCCGGCGGGGCGATACGACCCGCCTCCGGATTGCCAACGTATTGTCATCGTCGGTGCGGGCGGATTCGGCCGCGAGGTGCAGCAGTGGGCCCGCGGCGCGTGGCCTGATCGAGCGTCGTTGGTCGGTGGCTTCTTGTCGGACGATCCGCGTCGCCTCGACGGGTTTACGACGGGCGTTGGTATCCTCTCGACCGTGCAGGACTACCGTCCCCTCGAGGGTGACTACCTGCTCCTAGGGATTGGAGTGCCGTATTCCAGGCGTCGCGTAGCCGACCATCTGATGGCTCTCGGGGCGAGATTCCTCACGCTCGTGCATCCGCACGCCGTTGTTGCCACGACCGCGGTCATCGGTGCGGGATCGATCGTCTGTCCGTTCGCGGTCGTCAGCGACTCCTCGCGGCTGGGTCGCTGCGTTCTGGTGAACTACCACGCCTCGCTCGGGCACGACGCCATCGCCGGCGACTACGCGGTGCTGTCTCCCTACGCGACGCTCGGGGGCGGAGCGAGGGTGGAGGACGAAGTGTTTCTCGGCCTGCACGCATCGGTCGGCCCGGCGATTACCGTCGGGGCGAGGAGCAAGGTCAGTGCCAACACCTGCGTGCTTTCAAACACCCCGATCGACTCCATCGCGTTCGGCGTGCCCGGCCGCATCGCCCGCAGGGTGGATGTCGCCGGTGCGTGATTTTCCCGATACCCGTCGCCGAACCGCAGGTCACTCATGAAGGTCGTCATCCTGTGCGGTGGTAAGGGCACCCGGCTTCGTGAGGAGACGGAGTTCCGTCCGAAGCCGATGATCCCGATCGGCGCGCGGCCGATCCTCTGGCATATCATGAAAATCTACGCCGCCCACGGCTTCAGGGAGTTCGTGCTCTGCCTGGGCTACAAGGGCGACATGATCAAGGAGTATTTCCGCAACTATCTCTGGAACTCGTGCGACGCTACGCTCACGCTCGGCCGCGAATCCGATGTCCGTTTCCACGGCCGCCACGACGAGGCCGAATGGACGATTACGCTCGCTGACACGGGCGAGGAATCGATGACGGCCTGGCGAATCAAGTCAATCGACAAATACCTCGGTGACGACCGCAGGTTCCTACTGACCTACGGTGACGGCGTCGGTAACGTGGCGATCCCGGCGGTAGTGGAGGCCCACGACCGTTCCGGCAAGACCTGCACTCTGACCGCAGTCCATCCGCCGGGACGGTTCGGCGAGCTGTCGCTCAACGGCGAACACGTCGCCGGCTTCAACGAGAAGCCGCAGACGGAAGGGGGCTACATCAACGGCGGCTTCATGGTCTGCGAGCGGAGCCTGATCGGCGAACTGCCCGACGACCCCACGGTGATGCTCGAGCAGGGGCCTCTCCAACGGCTCGCCGCCGAGGGGCGGCTGGGGGCCTACCGCCACGACGGCTTCTGGCAGCCGATGGACACGTTCCAGGAGTTCAAGCTCCTCAACGGGCTCTGGGAATCGGGCCGCGCCCCGTGGAAGGTCTGGTGAAGTGACCGCGTCGCGCCTCTCCACCGCCTACGCCGGCCGCCGCGTGCTCGTCACCGGGCACACGGGCTTCAAGGGCTCGTGGCTCGCCGAATGGCTGCTCGCCATGGGGGCGGAGGTCAGCGGCTGCGCCCTTCCGCCGCCGACACAGCCGGCGCTCTTCGACCAGCTCGGCCTGGCCGGCCGGCTGCGGCATGTGATCGCCGACGTCCGTGACGGGGCCGGCGTGGCCCGCGTGGTGGAAGAGGCGCGGCCCGACTTCATCTTCCACCTCGCTGCCCAGTCGCTGGTCCGCGAGTCCTACGAGCAGCCTGTCGACACCTTCTCCACCAACGTGATGGGAACGATCAGCGTGCTGGAGGCCGCCCGCCGGTTCGACCGACCGTGCGCCGTGATCGTGGTCACCACCGACAAGTGCTACCTCAACCGCGAGTGGCACTACGGTTATCGTGAGGAGGATCCGCTCGGCGGTCGCGACCCCTACAGCGCCAGCAAGGCGGCGGCGGAGCTCGCCACGGCCGCCTGGCGGGATAGCTTCTTTGGGAAGTCACCGGTCAGGATCGCCGCCGCCCGGGCTGGCAACGTGATCGGCGGCGGCGACTGGGCTAAGGACCGGATCGTGCCCGACTGCATGCGGGCGCTGGCAGCGGGCGCGACGATACCCGTGCGGAATCGTCGGGCAACGCGGCCTTGGCAGCACGTGCTCGAGCCCCTCGCCGGATACCTGTGGCTCGCGGCGTCGTTGGCGTCGTCGGAGCCGGCCTCCGGCGACTCGCCGCTCGACTCGAGCTTCAACTTCGGGCCGGGTTCCGAGTCGAACCGCCCGGTTGGCGATCTCGTCGAAAGGGTGCTGAGCCACTGGCCCGGATCCTGGACTGACGCGTCGGATCCCTCGGCGCCGCACGAGGCGAGATTGCTCCATCTCTGCACCGACAAGGCCGCGGCCGCGTTGCAGTGGCGGCCCGTGTGGTCGTTCGACGACACGATCCGCGAGACGGTCGCGTGGTATCGGCAGGCCGCAGACGACGCGGCGGCGGTTGGCGGGATGACCCGTCGCCAGATCGATGGCTACTGTGCGGCCGCGCGGGCCGCGGGCCTGGCATGGGCGGCCCCCGCATGAGGCTCGGCCGGATGACGACGAACCGGGAAGGTGGGACTCGTGCCGCGTGACCTAGCCGAGCGCCGTGCGGAAATCCTCCGTCTCGTCCGGGAATATGCCCGCGACGCCCACGTAGCCCAGCGGCCTGGTGACGATCCTGCCCGCCGTCCGTTCGAGCCGGCCGCCGACGCCGTGCCCTACGCGGGCCGCGTGTTTACTGAGGAGGAGGTCGAGGCTGCGGTCGGGGCCACGCTCGACTTCTGGCTCACCCTCGGCGTGGAGGGCGAGGCCTTCGAGCGTGAACTGGCGGCCGCCCTGGGCGTCCGCAACTCCGTGCTCGTCAATTCGGGGTCGTCGGCCAACCTTGTGGCCTTCGCGGCCGTCACGAGCCCGAAACTCGGTGATCGGCGGCTGAAGCCGGGCGACGAGGTGATCACGGTGGCCGCCGGGTTTCCCACGACCGTAGCGCCGATCATCCAGAACGGCTGCGTGCCTGTATTCATCGACAACGATCCCGTCACGCTCAACGCCCGAGTCGATCAGCTCGACGACGCCTACGTGCCCGGCAGGACGCGGGCGGTGATGATGGCGCACACGCTCGGCAATCCGTTCAACGTGACGGCGATCGTCGACTTCTGCCGGCGTCACGACCTTTGGCTGATCGAGGACAACTGCGACTCCCTCGGAAGCACCTACGACGGCAAGTGGACCGGCACGTTTGGCGACCTCTCGACACAGTCGTTCTATCCGCCGCACCACATCACGATGGGCGAAGGCGGTGCCGTGAACGTGGTCCGCAACGCCGGCCTCAAGCTGCTGGTGGAGAGCTTTCGCGACTGGGGCCGCGATTGCTGGTGCCCGAGCGGCAAGGACAACACCTGCAACAAGCGGTTCGGGTGGCACCTCGGCGAGTTGCCCGATGGCTACGACCACAAATACGTCTACAGCCACCTTGGCTACAACCTGAAACCGACCGACCCCCAGGCGGCGATCGGACGGCGGCAGCTGGCGAGGCTGCCGGCGTTCGTGGACGCCCGGCGCCGGAACTGGGAGTCGCTGCGCCGGCTCCTCGAGCCGCTCGGCGACTTTCTGGCCTTCCAACTGCCGACGCACGCCACAGGCTGGTCGAGCGAAGGGTTCTCGTGGGACTCGTCCGGGCACCGCTCCGACCCGTCGTGGTTCGGCTTCATGATCCGCGTCTTGCCGGCGTGCCCGGTGTCGCGACGCGATCTGGCGGTGGCCCTCGACGCGGCCCGGGTCGGCAACCGGATGCTGTTCGGCGGCAACCTCGTCCGGCAGCCGGTGTTCGCTCAGGCTCGGAAGACGGGCGTCCCCCTGGTGAGGATCGTCGGCGACCTTGCGGGTGCCGATGCGATCATGAACGACTGCCTGTTCGTCGGCGTCTATCCCGGCCTGACGCCGGCGATGTGCGGGCACATCGCCTCAGCGGTGGCCGCCGCGGTCGGCCGGAGGCTCGATCTATGATGGCGGGCTCGGTGCGTGGCACCTTGCGGAGGCTCCATGCGTGGGTCGAGCGGCTCCGATCGCCGCTCGCGGCGTCGGCCGTTTCCCGTTCCGACGCGAGGCACTTCCGCATCCTGCTCGCCGCCTCGAGTGCGGCGGCCGGCAAGGTCGTGTCGGTGGCGGTGCAACTAGCCATGGTTCCGCTCATGCTGTCGTCGCTCGGCGACTATTCCTACGGCCTCTGGCTGACGCTCCAATCGCTGATCGGATTTGGCACGTTCGCCGACCTCGGGATCGGCAACGGCGCCATGAACGCCATCTCGGCGGCTCAGGCGAAAGGGGATCGTGACCGGATCAACCGGATCATCACGTCGGCGATCACGATGCTCACCGGCCTCGCGATCTGCGGCGTGGTCGCCGCCCCCATCGCCTTCGAGTGGGTGTTGGGCCAGCGCCTCGGCGGCGCCCACGCCGCCGACGTGGCCGTCGGCCTCGCCTTGTTCACCGCCTACTTCGCGCTCTCGCTTCCGCTCGGCTTCATCGAGCGCATCAATGCGGCGTTCCAGGAGGGAGCCGTCACCAATATCGCCCGCAGCGGCGTGGCGGTCGCCACCCTCCTCGCCACCTGGGGCGTGGCCCGCGCCGGAGGGTCGTTCGCCGCCATCTGCATCGCCACGCTCGCTCCCCAACTGCTGGGCTGGTCGGTCGTGTGGGCGGTCGAGTTCCGGCGTCGAGATTGGCTGCGGGTCGGCCGCAACCTGTTCGATCGTTCGCTGTCGCGGTCGCTGCTTGGCGTGGGCGTGCTGTTCCTCGGGGTCCAGGTGCTCTCGGCCTTCAACTGGTCGATGGACAACCTGCTCATCTCGTCGATTCTGGGGGCGGAGCAGGTCACTCCCTACGGCGTGCAGGTGAGAGTGTTCGGGCTCGTGGGCACCATCGCCTCGATGATCCTCACGCCGCTGTGGCCGGCCTACGCCGATGCGGCGGCCCATGGCGATCACGCGTGGATCCGGAGCACACTCCGCCGCTCGCTCGTGGGGGCCGTGGCGGTGTCGGCGCCCTTGGCGTTTGGCGCGGCCGTGGCGCTGCCCTTCATCCTCCGCGTGTGGACCGGGGGCGCGATCGAGACCACCCCGATCCTCGCCTACGGGCTGGCATGCCTCACGGTGTGCCAGACGGTGTGTGCGGCGCTGGCGATGTTCTGGAACGGCACTTCGGCGATCCGGGTGCAGTTCCTGATAGGGCTGGTGCTCGTGCTCCTGTCGCTGCCGCTCAAGGTGCTGCTGCTCCGATCGCGCGGCATCGAGTGGCTCGGGTTCCTGTCGTCGGGCTTGATCGTCCTCGTGGTGCTCGTGCCCGCATTCTTCCTGGTGCGGTCGGCGCTCGCGGCGCGTCAGCCGGGCGAGGCGTCGGGTGGGTCTCTTTCCTGATGGATGGCCCCATGGATTCCTGCCGACTCTGCGGTTCGAACGCCCTGGCCATCCTGGACACGATCCCTGCGGTCAGGTTGAAGGCCTCCTACTCCTTCGACACGGTGCGGTTTTTTCCGGGTGATTCGGTCGAACTGCGGGGCTGTCTCGACTGCGGCCTGCGGACGTTCGCCCAGGCCCTGCCCGGCGACTCCGAGTTCTACGACCGACTGCAGTCGATTCCGAAGTACTACGAGGACGACAAGGCGGAGTTCGAACACGCCCTGGCCACGATCGCGGCCGTCAAGCCCGCGTCGGTGCTCGACGTGGGCGCAGGCTGCGGGCTGTTTCTCCGGAAACTGCTCCGGATCCCGTCGCTGCGGGTGCGCGCGAGCGAGTTGAGCGAGCGAAGCCTCGCGGCGCTCCGGCAGGCGGGGATCGTGATCGACGCGCCGGGCGATCGCTACGACTTCGTCTGCTCCTTCCAAGTGTTCGAGCACCTCGCCGACCTGCAGGCGATCATGGCATTCGTCGACGAGAAACTTCTTCCTGGAGGGCATCTGCTGGTCAGCGTGCCGAATCCCGATTCGCCGCTGTTCCGCGAGACGTTCGCCTACCTCGACTATCCTCCGCACCACATGAATCGCTTCACGAAGCGGGCCCTGGAGAGCATGGGCCGGCTGCTGGGCTACTCGGCGGTGGACTACTGGCAGGAGCCGCTACGAATCGAGCACTTTTCCTCGGTTGTGAAGGGGCGTCGCCAGAAACTGCTCGCGGGCGGGAGGCTCCATTGGCTGCGGGAGCGGTTGGGCGCCCTGGCCGACACAATCCTGCTGCCGGCACTGCACGGCCAGCGGGAGGAGATCGGACACTCCCACACGATGGTCTACCGCAAGCCGGTCTGACCTCCCGATGAACACCTCGTCGCTCATCGATCGCATCCTGACCTCGCCGGAGGTCGCCGCCCGCCCGCCCGTGCTGGTGGACGTCGGCGCCTCCGGTGGCATCCATGCGCCGTGGCGTCCGATCGCCCGGCACTCGATCTGCATCGGGTTCGATCCGGACGACCGTGATTTCTCGACGGCCGCCGGAAACCGCGGGTTTCGCGAATGCCATGTCGTGCGGGCGATCGTCGCAGACCGCGACGCGCCGGAACACCCGGTCTTCCTCACGAAGTCGCCGTACTGCTCCAGCACGCTCCGCCCCAAGGCCGACGTGCTGGCGCACTACGCCCACGCGGGGCTGTTCGAGGTGGTGGGAACCGCCACGGTGCCGTGCACTCGTCTCGGGACGGTCTTAACGCGTCATGGCCTCGACCGCATCGATTGGCTGAAGACCGATTCCCAGGGGCTCGACCGCAGGGTTTTTGAGTCGCTCGAGCCGGAACAGCGAAGGCGAACGCTGCTCGTGGAGCTGGAACCCGGCATCATGAATGGCTACGAGGGTGAGGACAAACTCGAGGATGTCCTCGTCGCCTTCGCCACCGCCGACTTCTGGTGCGCGTCGCTCGTCGCCAAGGGGGCGGTGCGGGGCTCGGCCGAGGTGCTGGCGAAGTACCTCGGAGCGGGGGTGCTGCCGTCGTTGCCGGTGACCGAAAAGACGGGAGCCGGCTGGGCGGAGATCGAGTACATGAACACCTTCGCCGCCCCGGGGCTGCACACCGTGCGGGATCTCCTGCTCGGATGGGTGTTTGCGACCCTCCGCGGCCACCATGCCTTCGCGTTGGAACTGGCCGATTCGGGTTCTCGGCTGTCTCCAGGCGATCCGCGGTTTTCGCGGCTCGCCTGTCATTCCGCCCAGGGCATCCTGGCCCGCCATCGCACCGGATTGATTGGACGCGGGCTGCGAAAAGTGCGAAGAATGGTGTTTGGGGTCCCGAAACCATGAGCTGCCATCATGCCTGACCACCAGTTGACCCTCCCCATGCCGGTGCCGAGTCGGCAGACGGCTCGACGAAAGCCGCCGTCGCTGGCGACCCGAGCGGCTGTGTCGTTGACAGCCTGCGACACAGCCTTGGTGATCGCGGTGGGCGTGCTCATCCTCGGGTTCGCCCTCCCTCAGGTCTGCACGGTGCTCCAGATCTTCCTCGTGGCAGCGTTCATCCTGCACGGCAGCGCCGCCTGGTTGCCGGCGATCGTGGCGCTGCTCCTCACGCCGACCGACTTCAAGGCGGGCGGCATGGAACTGCAGTACGAGAAGTTCGAAGGTGTGACGGTCTATATCCTCGGCTTTCCCATGACGGCCTCCTACGCCATCGTGGGCGCCGTCCTCGTCCGCGGCCTGATGGAGTGGGCGACGATGCCCGCTTACCTCCAGCGTGGCCTGAATCGGCTCTGGTTGATTCCCGTGGCGATCGGGGCTTCGATCTGCGTCTATTCGGGGATCCTGGCCCTCGATGCACGAACCCCCGGGTGGTCGGCTGCCGCGCGAGCAACGCTTCTGCTCGTGAGCCTCTGGTATGCCGTCTCCCTGACCCGCGATTGGTCGTTGGTCCGCGAGGTGATGATGCGACGGATGGGGCCGCTCTGCGCGGCGATCGTCGCGACAGGCTTTTTCTTTCCCGTCTTCGGCGTCTTCACCTGCTTCTACCTCCCGCTGGCCGTCGGCTGGGCGACCCTCGTGGGATTCGGAAACGCGGGACGCGACTACCCGTGGCTTCGTCCGCTCGCGTGGGCGGCGCTCGCCGCCTGCGTGGCCGTGCCGATCGGCGGCCTGCGGGTTTCAGGCGCCGTGGCTGCGGCTTCGTATACCAAAATGGGCAACACGTCGCTCTCGACCATGTCGCTGGCCATGAGCGTGATCGCCGCATCCCTTGCGGTGCTTCACGGGCGGGTCCAGGCGGTGGCGTCTGGCCGATCAGCGTGGCTGGCCGCCACGGCCGCCTTCGTGGCGTATGTGGCGCTCCCTTTCGTGGTGTCCCAGTTCAGCACCGGCAAGGAGTTCGAGACTGAAGGCAACGTGGGGTCGCTGCAGCAGCGGATCACCTACAAGTTTCTCGTCGAGCGGCCCGCCATCTGGCGAGGATCGATTGAAATCCTTTCGGAACCACCTTATGTGTTCGTGCCGCCGAACCGCGCCGGCAGCATCATCACCGCCGGCGGTCAGCGAGTGACGTTCCGGCATAGTTCCCATAACCTCGTGCTCGAGATCCTGCGAAGCCAGGGCTTCGTCAGCGGCGTCATCAGCCTGCTGATGCTCTACGTCTGCCTGGTGGCGTGCGTCCGGGCCTACATGACCGTCGCCGATCCGGCTGCGTGCCTGGCCGCGATCACGTTCATGGTGGGCGGCCTCGTCAACGGTGTCGGGGTGGGGCATCTGCTGGAGACCGGCACGGGATTCATGCTCTACGTGTGCGCAGGAATTGCGATGGGGGCGATCGCCCGCACGGCCTATCTTTCGGCGGTCGGAGGGCCTCGCGCCGCCGCCCAGCCCCGTCCGGCTCCCGCGGCGCCCTGGGCGGGCGATGCAGCCCGCGGATCGCTCGCCTACCCGTGACCGACACCCTGTCGGCCGATGCCGCCGCGCCTGGGCGTCGCGTTCTGGTCGTCCATCCGGCGATGGCGCCCTACCGCAGTGACCTGTTCAACCTCGTGGCCCGGAGGTGCGATCTCCGCGTGCTGTTTCTCGCGGCCCTCCCTCCATACGACGCCAATCTGAGCCGCGACGAACTCGCCGCCGCGCTGGAGTGCGACTGGAGCGTCTTGGCCGATGAGAGCGGCTCCCCCATGCGGGCTCTCCCGGGACGGCTGCGGCGCGAAGTCGCGACGTTCGCTCCAGATGCCGTGGTGACGCACGAGTTCGGCTGGGCCAGCGTGCTCTCCACGCTCACGCCGCTGGCCGGCCGCCGGGCCGGCCGCGTGCTGTGGACGACCAGGAGCACCGACCAGTTCGATCGCCTCGCGGCATCGCGCCGGGCCGCGATCCGGCTGCTCGCGCCGCGGGCCGACGCGATGCTCGTGTATTCCCAGGCCTCCCGCGCGCGGCTAGCGGCTATTGCAGGAATACCGGAATCGCGGATTTTCGTGTGCGCCAACCACCAGGATGCCGCACGGCTTCGCCGGCTCGCCGACGCCGCTCGCGGTGCCGCGATCGACCGCTGCGGCAGCCTCGGCCTGCTTGATGCGCCGCTCGTGGTCACGGTCGGAAGGCTCGTGCCCATCAAAGATATTGCCACGACCATTCGTGGGTTCGCCGGCGCTCGCGGTTTCATGGGGAAAGCCGTTCTGGTGATCATTGGTGACGGCCCGCTGAGGGGCGACCTCGAAGACTTGGCCCGGCAGGCCGGCATCGTCGAGAGGGTGGTGTTTCTCGGCCATCTTTCGGCGGCCGAGGTGCAGGGGTGGCTCTCGATCGCGTCGCTCACCGTGCTCGCGAGCCTCGCCGAGCCGTTCGGAGCCGTCGTCGCCGAGGGGCTGGCCCATGGGGTGCCGTGCATCTGTTCCACGGCGGCCGGTGCGGCGGTGCTCGTCGATGCCGAAGAGCGGGGGGGCACCGTGCCGCCTGGCGACGTGCATGCGATGGCCGGAGCGCTTCGCTCCCGAACCGGCGGACTCCGTCCCGTCACCGAACTCGCCACACACCGAAGGGCCGACCTCCGTCCGCTGACCGTGGAGGATGATGCGCGGGGATTTCATGCCGCGATCGACCATGCGGTTGTGTCAAGGATGGCGAGGCTCGGGAGGGTGGCGTCGTGAGTCGTCCGGGCCCGGCGATGGTCGTCAAGACATGGCTGAAGGCCGTGCGCTCCCGCTGGCGGATGATCGTCCTCTCGGCTCCGCAACGGGTCGAGTGCGTGGCCTGCGGATGGCGAGGCCGGCGGTTCCTCGACGACAGCTGGCACCGAAACGTCTGTTGCCCGAAGTGCGGCTCGAGCGTGCGGCATCGGCTGCTCCTGGCGGCCCATCGCCACCTCGAAGAGTTTTCTCTCGCCGATATCTATGGAGGCAGGAGAGTCTTGCACGTTGCCCCCGAGCCGATCGTCGGGAAGCACATCCGACCGGTCGCGGCCTCGTACGTTCGGGCCGACTATCTTCACGATGGAGTGGACCTCAGGCTCGATATCACCGACATGAGGGGCGTGGCGGATGGCGCCTACGACGTCATCATCGCCTGCGACGTCCTCGAGCACGTCGGTGACTTTCGGCGGGCGCTCAGCGAGATGCACCGCGTACTGGCCGATGGGGGCCTGGCGGTGCTGACGGTGCCCCAGGAGGATGGCTTGGCCGTCACTCGCGAGGATCCGAGCCTGACCACGGATGAGCAGCGGCGGGCGGCGTTCGGCCAGCACGATCATGTGCGGATGTTCGGCGACGATTTTGCCGCGGAGCTGGATCGACACGGATTCGAGGTTACGATCGTGGAATCCGCCTCATTTCCGCGGGATCTCGTGACGCGATACCGGCTCGGCCCGGAACGATCGGCCCATCCTCTGGCGACCAATCACCGCCGGGTGTTCTTCTGCCGGCGATGAAGACGGGACACGCCTCGATGACGGAGACCGCATTCGACGGCGCATCGGCGGAGCCCGGAAAGATCCGGCGGTCCATCGCCGCACTGCTGACGTGTCACAACCGCAGGGAACTGACGCTGCGGTGCCTGGAGTCGCTCCGGGCGGCGACGGAACCAATTGCCTCCTCCATCCACGTGCATGTATTTCTCGTCGATGACGGGTGCACCGACGGCACGCCCGAGGCCGTCGCCGAGCAGTTTCCCGACGTCACCATCGTGCCCGGAACGGGTTCGCTCTACTGGTGCGGGGGCATGCGGACAGCGTGGCAGGCGGCCGCCCGCGAGGGAGGCTACGACGCCTACCTCTGGCTCAACGACGACGTGCAGCTCCACGCGGGTTTTCTCGCGTCGCTGCTCGACACCCAGACCGTCATCAGGCGGGTGACAGGACGATCCGGGATCGTTGTGGGAGCGACCGCCGACGAGGCGGGTGGCGGCACCTCCTACGGCGAGATGGGCCCGGAAGGCATCCGGCCTGCGGGTGAATCGGCGCGGCCCATCGAGTCGTTCAACGGCAACATCGTGCTCGTGCCCGACGACGTCTACCGCGAGGTGGGAGGGTTTTCCCGCGTTTACACTCACGGCTTCGGCGACATCGACTACGCCTGCCGGGCGCGGCGGCGGGGCGTGCCGATCTGGCTGGCTCCGGGGCATCTGGGCTCGTGCACGATGGACAAGGTCTCCCGGTGGGAGCGGCCCGACGTGCCGCTCCGGCAGCGGTTGGCGGCCCTGCACCGCCCCACCGGATGCCCGCCGTGGGAACTGGCGTTCCTGACGATCCGGCATGGAGGGTGGTGGTTCCCCTACACCGTGGCCAGGCTCTATTGGCGAGCGCTATTTCCGCGGGCGGAGCGGAAACCAGCGCCCCGCAAGGTCAACGCCTGATGCGGGTGCTGATCGTGAGCTTCTCGGATCTCGCGGGGGGCGCCGCCCGAGGTGCGTATCGCCTGCACGAGTGCCTGCTCGAGGCCGGGATCGACAGCCGGATGCTCGTGCAGCGAAAGGTCGGCGACGATGCCCGCGTGGTCGAGTGCGGGGGATGGCTTTCCCGTCGGGCACCGAACCTGGTTCGCCGAATCCGCACCCGCCTCGAGACGCTGCCCTTGCGCTTCTACCGCGACCGCCCGCCATCCACCGTGTTCACGCCGGCCTGGGTGCCGTCGCGGCTTGTCGCGGCCATCAACCGCCTGCAGCCCGACGTCGTGCACTTCCACTGGGTGGGATGGGGCATGCTGCGGCTCGAAGATCTGCCGAGGATTCGCGCCCCGATCGTGTGGACGCTGCACGACATGTGGGCCTTCACGGGGGGCTGCCACTACGACCAAGAGTGCGGCAAGTACACGGCCACCTGCGGTGCCTGCCCCATGCTCGGGAGCGATCGCGAGCACGATCTCAGCCGGCGGACGTGGCGCCGCAAGCAGCGGGCCTACGCCCGGGTCGGGTCGATGACGGTGGTGGGCCTGAGCCGTTGGCTCGCCGACTGCGCGGCCCGCAGCAGCCTGTTCGCTGAGCGCACGGTGGTCAACCTCCCCAACCCGCTCGACACCGCGTTCTTCCGGCCGGTTGACCGGATGGTCGCCCGGCGGAAGCACGGCCTGCCGCTCGACAAGAAACTGATCCTCTTCGGAGCCACCGACTCCACCGGCGACCCGAGGAAGGGGTTCGACAAGCTCGTGGCCGCCCTCGGCAGGCTCGATCCGGCTGAGGCCGACCTCGTGGTGTTCGGCGGCCGGCATGGTCTCGAGCATCTGCCGTTCCGCTCACACGTGCTCGTCGATTTCATCCCCGACGACGAACTGGTGGAGCTCTACTCCGCAGCCGACGTGATGGTGGTGCCGAGCCTGCAGGAAAACCTGGCCGCGACGATCATGGAACCGTTGGCCTGCGGAACACCCGTCGTCGCCTTTGGGATCGGCGGCAATGTAGACATGATCGACGACGGCTCCAACGGCTATATCGCGAAGCCGTTCGACGTGGACGACCTCGCAGCCTGCATCGCCCGCGTACTCCGGCATCCCGATCCAGACTCCCTCCGCCGCGCGGCCCGGGCCAAAGTGGAGCGATGTTACGCCTATCCCGTGATGGGTGCGGCCTACCGCCGCCTCTATGCATCGCTCACCGGCGGCGGCGAGGCGGGAGGCGGTTGATGCCGCAATCCGCCCGGAACCGGCCGCGGCTGGCGGCAGCGCGCGACCTATGGCAGCATGATTTCCCGGCGTACACCGGATGCCGTGCGTCCCCCTTCGTGAGTGCTTGAGGATGTCGTCGCTTCATGTTCTGACGGGAGCCGCCGGTTTCATCGGCAGCCATCTGTCCGACGCCCTGCTCGCCCGGGGCGATGCGGTGATCGGCATCGACGATCTGTCACTCGGCACACTGCGCAACGTGGAGGATGCCTCGTTGAGCCCGAGGTTTGCCCTTTACGAAGGTGACGTGAACGACGTGGAGAGGGCGAGCGCCGCCATTACCGCGGCAGCGGCCACCCGGCCGATCGACACGCTCTGGCACCTGGCCGCCAACTCCGACATCCAGGCGGGCGTGGCCGATCCCGACGTGGATCTCAACCGCACCTTCCTCACCACCTACTCGGCGGTGCAACTCTGCCGCCGCCACGGCATCCGCCGCGTGGTGTTCGCCTCGACGTCGGCTGTCTACGGAGAACTTCCCGGGCCGCTCGCCGAGCACGCGGGGCCGCTGTTCCCGATCTCCAACTACGGCGCCATGAAGCTCGCCTCCGAGGCCGCGCTCACGGCGGCCACGACGGGCACGCTCGACGCGGTGGCGATCGCGAGGTTTCCCAACGTCGTGGGCCCCCGTTCGACGCACGGCGTGCTCCACGACTTCCTGGCGAAACTGGCCGCCACGCCCGATCGGCTCGTCGTGCTCGGCGACGGGACGCAGGAGAAGCCCTACGTGCACGTGTCGGATCTCGTGCGGGGCCTGCTCTTCATTCGCTATGGCATCGACGAGAAGATCGCCTGCTACAACCTGGGCGATGGGCGAACGTCGACGAGCGTGGCCGAGATCGCACGGCTCGTCATCGAGCGACGGAGCCCCGGTGCCGCGATCGAATACACGGGGGGCAATCGGGGCTGGGCAGGAGACGTGCCGCGATTCCAATACGACTGCTCGCGGATCCACGCCCGGGGCTGGCAGCCGAGCATGACGTCCACGGAGGCGATCGCCCGGGCTATCGACGAACTGGTCGCGGAAGGGGCGGCAGCCGGCCGTTCGTAATGACCATGGATGCGAGCGGCTGCGGGCAGGTGGTGGTCCTCGCCGGGGGTATGGGAACGCGGCTGGCCGCGTCCACCGGCGGCCTGCCCAAGGCACTCGTGCCGGTGGCGGGCCGGTCGGTTCTCGAGCGGCAGCTCTCGCTGGCCCGCGACCATGGCGTGGGCCGGGCCCTGCTCCTGCTCGGTCACGGAGCGGATCGCATCATCGACTGGGTGCAGCGGCAGCCGGTCGAGGGCTTGGTGATCGACTGGTCCGTGGAGTCGGAGCCGCTCGGCAACGGCGGCGCCCTGCTGCAATCGATTGCCCTGCTCGAGTCGAGGTTCCTTGTCTTCTTTGCCGACCAATTGATGGACTTCGACGTCCGGCGGTTCGTGGGCCATCACGCGGCCTGCGACAACGACGTGACTGTGGTCGTCCACCCGAATGACCACCCCCATGATTCCGACCTGCTCGAGGTGGACGACGCGGGTAGGGTAACCGCCCTCCACCGGCCGCCGCATGCGCCGGAGCGTCCGCTCCGCAACGTCGTCAACGCCGCCACCTACGTGCTCGAGCGCCGCAGCCTCGAGGCGATCGCGGCGGATGCGCCCCGCCGCGTCGATCTCGCTCGTGACCTGCTGCCGAGGATGATCGCGGCCGGCATACGTGTGGGCGCGTATCGGAGCCGCGAATATCTCAAGGACATGGGAACCCCCGAGCGGCTCGCCAAGGTGGAGCGCGACCTCGAGTCGGGCGTGGTTGCCCGGCGGCTGGCGGCGAATGCGATGCCCGCCATCCTCCTCGACCGCGACGGAACCGTGAACGTCGAGGTCGGCAGGATCACGCGGCCGGCAGATCTCTCCCTGATTCCGAGAATCGCCGAGGCGATCAACCTCGCGCACGGCGGGGGATATCTGGTCGGTGTCGTGACCAACCAACCGGTCGTCGCCCGCGGAGACGTCACCTTCGCCCAGCTCGACGCGATTCACGGCCGGATGGAGATGCTCCTGGCCGAGTCCCGCGCCTTCGTGGACGGCATCTACGTGTGCCCGCACCACCCCGACTGGGGATTTCCGGGAGAGGTGGCCGACCTGAAGGGGCCGTGCGGCTGCCGCAAGCCGGCCACGGGCCTCGTGGAGCAGGCGGCGGCCGACCTCGAGCTCGACATCTCGCGGTCGTGGCTGATCGGCGACACCACGTCGGACGTGCAGTGCGCGGTCGCGGCCGGGCTGTTTCCCGTGCTCGTCGGCACCGGGCATGCCGGAGGCGACGCCCGCTTTCCGGCAGACGCAGCGATCCGGTTTGCCGACGCTCCGACGGCCATCGAGTTCATCGTGCGGCGGTTTCCCGATCTGTGGGCCAGGATCATGCCTGCCGCTGCCGCCGCCGCGGCCGGAACCCGGATCGTCGTGACGGCAGTCGATTCGGACGAGGCTGCCAATGCCGCCCGGCTCGTGGCCGAGGCGGTCCGCCGTCGCGGGCTGCCGGTGCGCCACGGGCACGAGGCCGCCGGGGCCGATCGGTCCTGCGTGAAAGTCGTGGCCCACATCGACACGAAGATGGGCCCTGGCGACGTCGAAATCACCACCCACCCGCAGGCGTCATCATGATCATCAGCAAAACTCCGCTCCGCATGAGTTTCGTGGGCGGCGGCTCGGACCTGCCCTCCTTCTACCGCGAGTTCGGCGGCGCGGTGCTGTCCACCGCGATCGACAAATACATCTACATCACCGTCAACAAGCGGTTCGACGACTCCTACCGCATCAGCTACTCTCGGACGGAGGAAGTGCCTTCGATCGACGACGTGCAGCATCCGCTCGCCCGCGAGTGCCTGCGGCTCACCGGCTGCGCCGACGGGATCGAGATCACGTCGATCGCCGACATTCCTGCCCGTGGCACGGGGCTGGGATCGAGCAGTTCGTTCGTCGTGGGACTCCTCCACGCCCTCCACGCCTACGGCGGCCGTTACGTTTCGGCCGGGCAGCTCGCCGAGGAGGCCTGCAGGATCGAGATCGAAAAGTGTGGCGAACCGATCGGCAAGCAGGACCAGTATGCGGCGGCCTTCGGCGGCTTGAACGTCATCCGGTTTCATCAGGACGATCGCGTTGACGTGGAGCCCGTCGTGGTCCGCCCGGATGTGATCGCCGACCTGCAGTCACAGTTTCTGACCTTCTACACCGGGGCCACCCGCAGTGCCTCGGCGCTGCTCGCGAAGCAGTCGCAGGATGTGGCGGCCGACCGGGCCAAGCAGCAGTGCCTCCGTCGCATGGTTGCCCTGGTGGACGACACGCGGCATGCCCTGCAGGAGGGCGACCTGGAGGCGTTCGGCGCGCTGCTCGATGAGAACTGGCGACTGAAGGCTTCGCTGACCGCCGGAATCTCCAACGAGCACGTTGATCGCTGGTACCGGCTCGCCCGCGAGGCGGGCGCTTGGGGCGGGAAACTGCTCGGCGCCGGCGAGGGCGGGTTTCTGCTGGTGCAGGCGCCGATTGAGCGTCACGAGGCGGTGCGCCGGGCGCTCGCCGACATCCGCCGCGTACCGCTGCGTTTCGAGCGTAACGGCAGCCAGATCATCTTTTTCCATTGAGCAGCTTGAGCAGCACGTTCGTGATCTGCGGCGTGCCGCCCGTCCGGTCGATCGGGGCTGGTCGGTTGGCGATGGAGTTGGAGCGGCAGGCGGCCGGCCGGCCCGACGTGCGGCTCGTGTTCGCGGGGAACCGCAGCGCTGTGGCGGATGCCGTCCGCCGGAAGCGGTGGGCGGCGGCCGCACGGGCCCTCGTGGTGCATGCCGGCCGGCGGATGCGGCAGCGGATACTCGGTGCGGGCTCGGCGCTGCGCTCGGCCAAGTCGGTGATCCTCTTGCATCCGCAGAGCATCGGAGGCCGCTGGTGCCTCGACCTGATCCGCCGTCGTCGCCAGCCGACCTGGATCTATCTGCTCGACTCGAGCTTCTTCTGCATCCGTTCCTACAACCATCTCGCCACCGAACACGACGCGTGCGTGCGGTGCCTGGGTGGAGCGTGGTCGGCCGCCCAGGCCCACGACTGCCGGCCTTATCCGGCCGGCCACGACTGCGGGCTTTCGTTTCTCGAGGAACTCCGGACGCTCGCCGCCACCGGACGCGTGCGGTTCATGGCCCAGAATCCCGGTCAGGCAACGCTGGCGGAGCGGCATTTCGGGCCGTTGTGGCCGGTGCCGGTGGTCGGCATGTGGACGATCGACCTCGCGGAGGTGTTTGACGAGACCCTGCGGCCGCGGCCCGGCAGGCCGGCGGCCGAGCCATACGACGTGGTGTTCCACGGCGGCGATCACCCCGCGAAGGGATTCGGCTGGGCGCTCGACGTGGCCCGCCGGCTGCCGGCGTCGCGGTTCCTGTTTCCGATGGCCTGGCGATCCGGGGCCGGCTGGGGCGAGCGGCCGGCGAACTGCGACTTCGTGCCGATGACGTGGGAGTCGGGACTCGAGGATGCGGTCGGGGCGGCGACGGTCACGCTGGTACCCTCGCTCTGGTCGGCGCCCGTGGAGGGGGCGTTGGTCAAGTCGATCGTGGTGGGAAGGGCCGTGGCGGCGCCCGACGTGGTCAGCGGCTTCGTGGCCGATCTGCCCGCGGGCGTCGTTCGCCTGCTCGACAGGTCACCCGCGGCGGCGGCGGAACAACTGCGGGAATCGATCGCCGCTGGGTGGCGGCCCGAGGCGGCGGCATTCGCGGCGTGGAAGTCGCGATTCGAGGCCGACAACTCCGCATTGCTCGCTACGATGCTGCGAGCGGTTTCCCAGACGATGCAGCCGTCTCCCTGACCGCGTCGGCTAAGGCCCGGTCGAAGTCGGCAAGCGGATACGGGCCGAAGAGACGGTCGTAGGTTTCGGTCGAGCCGTAGAACTGCATCGCCTCGCCCGCCCGGTAGGGCAGCGCCCCCCAGCGGAGGTCGCCGCGTCCCACGATGCCGCGGATCGCCTCGCCCACCGACCGGATCGTTCGCGGCCGGCCCGAGCAGAGATTGATCGTTTCACCGCGGGCCCGCTCCGGTGCCTCGAGCATGCGGAGGATCATTCCGCAGACGTCGTCCACGGCAATGAAGTCGCGGGTCTGTTCGCCCCCGGTCAGGTCGAGCGGGCGATCCTCGAGGCATGCCCGCACGACGTCCGGCACGAACAGGCCCGGCCGCTGACCGGCCCCGAACGTCAGGAACGGCCGTGCCCAGCAGACCGGTCGATCGAGCAGACGGCCCGCCAGCAAGACACCCTCGCGGGCCGCATTCTTCGCCCACCCATATGGGGAGAAGCAGACCGGAGGCTGGTCTTCCCGGAAGGGCGGCGAGCCGTTGCCGTATTCCTCGCACGATCCGAAGAACACGCCCAGCTTGACAGACCCCGGTAGGCTGCGGGCGATCGTGAGGGCGGGCAGGATCGTGTCGGCGATCTGCGGTTCAAAATCACCGAGGTCCCTCCCCGGAAGGGTGCGGCTCGCGAGATGAACGACGAACTCCGGAGCGATGCGGTCCATGGTCGCCCTCACGAATGCGGGGTCGCCGCAGTCGCCCACGTGCCACTCGTGGACCGCGCCGTGGCCGGCCCGGCGGGACATCCCGTGCAACTCCATGCCGGCCGCCGTAAGATGGCGAGCTAGGTGCTCGCCGATGAATCCGCCGGCGCCCGTGACAACGACGCGCGGCCGAACCGTGGCTGGATTGGAATGGGACGGCATGACTTTGGTGCCCCTCGCGGGGGCCGATTTGAATGACGCCGCGTCGAAAAATCCTGATGGTAGCCGCGGCGTGCCATCCAGACCAAGGATCCGAACCTGGGCTTGGCTGGAACTGGGCGGTTCGCCTCGCCGACCACCACGACATCACGGTCATCGCCGGGGATTTCGAGGGCAACCGTGCCGCCATTGAAGGCCGGCTTGCCCGCGACCCCGACCTGACGAAACGAATTCGTTTCGAGTTTCTGCCGTGGTTCGACGCCCCCTCGTCTGGCGTGACGGCGTGGCTCTGGAACTACTACCAGCCGCTCTACTACGCCGCCTACGAGCAGTGGATGCGAGAGGCCTTCTCGGTGGCCCATCGTTTGGTGCGGGATGAAGGTGGATTCGACCTCTGTCATCAGCTCAACATGATCGGGTTCCGTGAGCCCGGCTATCTCTGGCAGCTCCCGCTGCCGTTCGTCTGGGGCCCAGTGGGCGGCACACAGAACGTTCCATGGAGCATGCTCGCCACACTGGGGCCCGTCGAAGGACTGCGGCACGTCTCCCGAAACGTGATCAACGAATACCAGAAGCGGTATTTCCCGCGGTTTCGCCAGGCCCTCGCCCGGTCGAGCGGCGTGATTGCCGTGGCAAGCGATACCGCGGACACTCTGAAGCGGCTGCACGGCGTCGAGAGCGAGGTCATCGCGGCCGCGTTCGGGACCGCGCGTCACGAACGCGCACGGGTGCGAAAGCCCGGCGGCCCGCTGCGATTCGTCTACACGGGGCAGCATCTGTCGCGCAAGGGCGTGCCATTCGCGCTCCGCGCCCTGGCACGGCTTGACGGAGGCCGGCCGTGGACCTTCGACATCCTCGGGGCGGGCGTGATGACGCCGTCGTGGCAGAACCTGGCCCGGCGCCTCGGAATCGCGGACCGCGTCACCTTTCACGGCTTCGTGACTCGGGAGCGTCTGTTCGATCTCCTCGACCGGGGCGATGTCTACGTCTTCCCGTCGCTGCTGGAGGGATGGCCCGCGTCGATCGCGGAGGCGTTGTCGCTCGGGCTGCCGGTGGTCACCACCGATCATCAGGGCATGCGAGACATGGTGACGCCGGCGTGTGGGATCCTCGTCGATCCATCCCGCCCGGGGCGGCTCGTGGCTGGGCTCCGCGATGCGTTCGAGCGACTCACGGTGGATCCGGGCCTTGTCGCGAGGCTGTCGGAGGGTGCCCTGCGGCGGGCCGACGAGATCAGCGCGGAGCGGCAGATTCCGGCGGTGCTGGAGACGTACGAGCGGGCGCTCCGACGCGATCTGGCACGGCCTGGTGCGGTGCGGTCCGTCAGTTAACGGGGCGAGGCGATGCGGGCTGCTCCCGCGCCGGTCAGCGGCTCGCGGACATCCTTGAAGGTATTGTTGCGGACGACGGCCCCCGTGACGTCTGCCCCGATACGGATGGCCTGCGGGGCTCCTTCGATCGAGTTGCCCTCCACCACGGCGTCGGTCAGGGTGCCATCGAGGGCAATGATCGCCTGATCGTCGAGGGCGTTGCCGCGGATAACCACTCCGCGGGCTAACGGGCCGGCGTAGACCTTGTCATTGCCCGTCGTCGCGATGCCGATCGACGCGGGCCCCGCGACGCGTGCGCCGTAGCCGCTGCCGTCGGTCACGGTGTTGTTGATGAACTGACAGCGGAGCACTGGATGCCAGCCCCAGCCGTGCTGGCTCAGGCCCCAGGCGAGCAGGCCGTCGGCCCGCGAGGTGACGTTGTCGGCCACGATGACGTCGGCCGCCGAACCGTAGAGTTGGAGCGGCCCAGCATCCTCGATGCGGTTTTCCACAAAGATGCTCCGGCCGCGGAACGGCACGATCGAAACGAGTGACGTGCCGTCGAGAGGAACGTCCCAACTGCGATCGACCACCCACTCGCGATCGCGGTGCCCCGTCACGAACCGATACTGGCCTGCCCCGGTGCCGTCGAGGACATAGACGACGCCGCCGCGATAGTCGGTGTGAGCGGTGGGAGCGTAATCCTTAAACACTGGATCGCCGTCGAGGTGCAGGCGGTCCCCCTCCACGGTCACCTTGCCGAAGTAGGCGCCGCCGTCGCCGTCGAGCGTCAGGGCCTCGCGATCGATGCCATAGATATCGTGCGTGTGGTTGCGCGCGTAGAACACGTTCCTGGAGAAGTTGTTCCAGTACGTGGAGATACCGTTACCGCCAGCGGTCGAGCCCATGCCGACCATCTCGTTGTCTTCGAAGATCAGGCGGTCCACGTTCTCGAAGAGGTGGCCCTGGTAGCCATAGGCGATCCTGTTGCCGGCAATCAGGCCGAACCACGGCCGGGTTCGTCCGGCGAACGTGTGAGGGTCGATAGCGAGTACCTGACCCGAACCCCAGAGGTCGCAGTCGGTGATTTGGAAGTTCTTGCCCACGACGCGGACGACCCTCCCCTCGCCGATCTCCCGTGGCGCCGTACGGCCGCGGTGCGTCTTGCCCGGCGCGACTTGCATGAAGAACGCGTTGGCCCGCACCCGTACGCGGCGCATGCGAAATCGCTGCGAGGTATGGTCGCTGCCGATCACCGTTGCATGGCGACGGCAGTAGATCGAGAGATCCTCCAGGGCCGCGTCGTTGGCCGTGATGAGGGTGTCGGGCGGCGTGTCGAAGTCCGGCCACTGCAGGGCAACCGCGTCGCCATCCTCGCCCTTCAGTACCGTGCGCGGGGGAATCGTGATCGGCCCCTGCATGTCGTAGACGCCACGGCGCAGCATCACGATGCCGCCGCCCCTGCGGGCAGCCCGCTGGAGTGCCGCTACGACGACGGCTTGGTCTCCGTCCCCAGAGGGCTTCGGGACGACCTCGAAAATTTCCCTTCTCCATTCCGGGGCCGGACCTACTTGAATGAAGCCGGCCGATCGGCTCGCCGCGGCGCCCCCGTGGCCGTTCGACACAATCGCCTCATAGCGGCCAGCCGGCAGGTCGGATGGCACGTCGATCTTCAGTTCCCAGCGTGATCGAGTAGTTGGAATCAGCTTGCGTTCGACGCCGGTGGCATCTCTCAGAACGACGTCCGAGCCCCCGCCCAGATCCAGGCAGGAGCCAAAAATGCGAATCCATCCCCCATGAGTCGCCAGCGGGCCCTCGTCTGCCTGGAGCCACCACGGGTCAGCAGCGTTGACGAGCAGTTCCGCACCATCACGGCCAGCCGGCGCTCGCACGACATAGACGCCCATCGGAAGCGAGCGTGGGACCACAAACTTCACGGAGCTTTCGCTGGGTTGCACCGCCGGACAGGACGTCCACAGGGAGGAGTCCTCGTCCGTAACCCCAACGGCATCATCGGCAAGCAGGCGGATGTCAATGGCGCCCACGCGGGAGAGTCCGCCCCCGAGGAGCAGCACGGTTTCGTTCGGTGCGGCTGGGGACGACGACCAGAACAAGGCTGGCGTGCCTCCTTCGGCCGCTGCCTGCAGCGAGCCAACGCAGATCAGTAGCCATGTCCCGGCGTGCATCACCACTGGGAGCGGAAGTCGCCGGCGAGTCTCCATGCTGTCCGCCATGATTGAAGCGATTCGGTTTCATCGGGGCAATTAGGCAAGTATCATACGGCGAAGAGGGTTCATCCAGTGCGGGCGGTCAGGAACGCCATGATCCGGGATATCAGGCGAGCGGTCATCGTCGCGACGGTGCTCGTTGCGTCGCCGTCGGTTCGGAGTGCTGACCCGCGGGCGCCCGTGCCATCGGCACAGCCACTCGCCCGTTCCGAGGCACGTGTCCGCGAGGTCTTCGCCGATGACTTGAAATCGGCGAACACTCCTGCCGAGAAATCGGATGTCGCCCGGCGGCTTGCCGAGCATGCAGGCTCGACAGCCGACCCGAGCGATAGATTCGCCCTGCTGGCACTGGCGCTCGACAAGGCCATCGAGGCCGGTGATGTGGTGGGTGGATCCGGATTCATCGAACGCATTTCCCGCGAGTTCGCCGTGGAGGCACCAGCATGGAAACTCGATGCGGCTGCGAGGCTTGCCGCCAAGGCCGGCCTCGGTGGTTCCGGCGACGTGGCCGCGCTGTATCTGGTGATCTCGCGGGAGGCCATGGAGGCGGGCGATGACGACTCGGCCATGAAAGCCGTCGCCCTCGCCGTCGGCAGTGCCCGCAAGGCACAGAATCCCGACCTGATGGCCCGTGCCATGCGGCTCCAGCAGAAGTTGAAGGAGCGGCAGGCTGTGGATCGTGAGCTTCGGCCGCTCCTCGAGGCCGTGGCCGCCAATCCGAGCGACCCTGCCGCCAACCGGGATGCCGGAAAGGTGCTTTGCCTGAAGGCGGAGCGGTGGGCCGACGGTTTGCCGTTGCTCGCCAAGGGCGACGACGACCTGCTGCGTCAGATCGCTGCGGCGGAGATGAACCTTGGCGACGTGCCAGCCGGATGGGTTGCGCTCGCGGACGCCTGGTGGGACTGGTCGGATACGCAGAAGGCGCCGTGGAAGATCGCCGCGAAGGCCCGGGCCGCATCGCACTACGAACGCGCCCTCGGCTCCCTCGTCGGTCTGGAACAGGCGCGAGTCGAGAAACGCCTGGCGATGGCCTCGCGCCAGATCGGCGGCTCCGGGAAGGCAGTTTTTCTCGCGGATCTACCTGAGAAGAGCGTGGCCGGACACGTGATGTTTTCGAAGGACGGGCAGTGCTTCGGGAAGCCGTTTGCGGTGGGCGGCAAGGCCTTTCCGAAGTCGATCACCGCCCTGCCGAAGGCCAAGGCGTTTTCGACCGTTGCCTATGCCATTCCGCCGGGGGCGCTCCGCTGTCGAGGCAGGGTCGGAATCTTCACGCCGGCCACGGCGAAGCCGGGGGAGAAACCAGCATCTCCGTTGGTCTTCCAGGTCGTCATCGATGGCGACGTGGCCTGGCGATCACCGCCGCTCCAGAAACTCGGGGACACGGTCGGTTTTGATGTGCAACTCGACGGCGGACGTGTCCTCGAACTCCAGACGGCCGTCGGAGATTCCGACTGGTGTTCATGGGGCACGTGGCTCGACCCGGTGTTGATAAAGTGAGCGGCGCACGCGAACGTGGATGAGTTTGTCTCGATCGTCGTGGCCACGAAGAACGCGCTGCCCTGGCTCCGCAGGCTGGTGGCCGCCTGTCACGCCGTCCCTCTGGCCAGGGCGAAACTCGTGATCATCGACGGCGGGTCGAGCGACGGGACGGTCGCATGGCTGGAATCGATCGCGGCCGGCGGCGATGGCGGCGACCTGCGTTGGGTGTCGGAGCCTGATTCGGGTATTGCCGAGGCATGGAACCGCGGGGTCGCGGCGGCGAAGGGGGAGTGGATCGTGTTTGTCGGAGCAGACGATCTGCCCGGGGACGCGGCCGCGTGGGGGCGAACGCTCGAGGTGCTGGCGGGTCTGGGCCCGTCCTGCGATCTGGCCACGTTCCCGGTCACGATGGTGTCTCCGAAGGAGGTCGCCATCCAGGTTCATGAGCCGACGCTCGGCCGTGATTGTCGAGATTTCTTCGCGGTCAACACGCTTCCGCACCAAGGAGTGTTCCACCGACGCACGATTTGGCAACGCCACGGTGGATTCGATTCGGCCTACCCGGTGGCCTGTGACTACGAGTTTCTCGTGCGGGCGATGGTGGCCGGAGCCACGATCAAGCTGTGTCCTGGGCCGGCGCCCGTGCGGATGACCTTCGGCGGTGCGAGCAAGCATGATCCATTGGGGAACCTGCTGGAGTTCCGCCGCGTGCAGATCGCCCACGGCGTGCGGCGCTTCCGGCTTCGATGGTGGGCTGCATGGATTCGAGCCACGGCTCGCGCATGCGTGCGGCCCCTGCTCGGCGACGCAGTGAGCGAGTTGCTCGCCGATCAGGTCAGGTGGCTCCGCGGGCAGCCGAAGGCATGGACCGTGCGATGAGCCATGACCTGCCGGTGAGTGTCGTCATTCCCTGCCACAATGCTGCGGCGACACTCGCCCGGGCGGTCGAGTCGGTTGCCGGGCAGACGTCCTCGCCGGCCGAGGTGATTCTCATCGACGATGCGTCAGTGAACGGCACGGCCGACGCCATCGCGGAGCTCGCCCGCCGGCCGTGGCCGTTTTCCGTGCGGACCGCTCGGCTCCCTGAGAATCGTGGGCCGGGCGAGGCTCGGAATGCCGGGTGCTCCATGGTTGATCCCCGCTCGGAGTATGTCGCGTTTCTCGATGCCGATGACCTCTGGCTTCCGGAGAAGCTAATGCGTCAGGTCGGCTGGATGGAGCGCCACCCGAACGTTGGATGGACCGCCCACCGCTGCGGGGTGATCGGTGATCCAGCGGGGAAGACAGCTGGGGAGTTCGAACCTGCGGCACGAGAGATCACACGCACCGGTCTGCTGCTTCGCAACACCGTCGCCACGCCCACGGTGGTCGTGCGGGCGACCAACCGGGAGTGGTTTCGGCCCGGATGGCGTTGGTGCGAGGATCTCATGCTCTGGATTGACTGGCTCGACCATGGCCGACGTGGTTTCATGCTTGAGTCACCGCTCGCCCTGCTGGGCCGCCGGCCCAAAAGTCCGGGGGGAAGTACGGGGAACCTACGGGCCATGCACGCCGGAGAACGCCGTGTGATCGACACGCTGGTGCGTGAGCAGCGACTCCCCCGGTTTGTCGGTCGCGCGTTGTTGGCCTATGACCGCGTCCGCTTCGCGGTCCGGTGGGTGCGGCGATGAATCCACGGTCCGGCAGGCTGCTTCTCGTGGTGCCGAGTGCGACGAGCTTCCTCGCATTCCTGCAGGGGCTCGCCCGCGAGTGGCGCAAGCGGGGTGGGGCAGTCGCCGTGGCCGTGGGCCCCGATCTCCCGGGCACCGTCCCGGCCCCCTGGCCCGATGGCGTGGAGCGACTCCCGATGCCGGCGACACGTCTGGGCTCGCCGTTGGACATCGTCAGGGGTGTTGCCACCCTGCGGCAGCACGTCCGTAACTGGCAACCCGACATCGTTCACTCGCACTTCACGATGTCGGCCGTGGTGACGGCGGCAACACGTCGCATCGTCGGGGATGCCAACGCCGCATGGCTGGCCACCTTTCACGGCATGCACCTCACGGCGAACCGAACGCCCGCATCGCGGGTGATGGCCGAGGCCGAGGTCTGGGCGGCCCGGAGGATGTCGCTCGTGTGCGTGCTGAACCGCGAGGACCGCATGGCGTTAGAAAAGCGCGTTCCGGGCGTACGGGTTCATCATCATGGATCGTTTGGAGTGGGCTGTGATCTCAGAACGTTCGACCCGGAGCGATTCTCCGCTGCCGACCGGATCTCGATCCGGGATCGGCTCGGCATCCCGGCACGGGCGTTTGTCGCCGCGTACGTCGGGCGGCAGGCGGCGTTCAAGGGCTTCCCGGTCGCGGTGCAGGGTTTTCTCGCCGCCCGGAGGGCTGGGTTCGATGGCTGGCTGATCGTCGTGGGTGAGCCCGACGCCGCGCATCCCTCTGGATTGCGGTCGGATGAACTCCAGGCTCTGGCGAGGGACGGCAGGGCGTTGATGACTGGCTGGCAACGGGACGTTGCCCCGTATCTCGCGGCATCCGACGTTTTGCTCCTGCCGAGTGTTCGCGAAGGCATGCCTGTGGTTGCCATGGAGGCACTGTGCCTCGGTACTCCTGTCATTACTGTGGATTCCCGCGGGTGCCGCGACGTGGTCCGCGACGGCGTGGATGGCTTCGTCGTGCCAACTGCGGACCCACGCGCCTTCGCCGGGAAACTGGTCGAATGTGCAGGAGATCCTGACCTGATGGACCGGCTGCGGAAAGCCGCCATCGCGGAGAGGGCCCGGTTCGACAGTCGCGTCTATGACCAGGAGCAAGTCGAACTATATTTGTCGTTGCTGGAGCGTCGTCAGGGCATCACCGGCCACCATCACTCTTCGAAACCATGACCCCTTCTGCCGTATCCACGAATGGCGCGACTGCCGCGAGGAGATCAGCGGGCATGGCGGTGCTCGTGAGCAGTTCGGACGGTTTTCACGACTGCTGGTTGCCCTTCTTCAGGCTTCTTGAGACGCACTGGCCTGAATGCCATTTTCCGCTGTACCTGAACATCGAGTCGGGTAGCTATGCCCATCCGACGCTCGACATTCGCTGCCTCAACCACCCGCCCTCGCCGTCGGGGCGACCGATGCCGTGGAGCAATCGGCTCATCTCGTCGCTGGCTTCCATCCCGGAGCGATACGTCCTCTACCTCCAAGAGGACTACTTTCTTGACGCGCCGGTTGACCACACTCGTTTGGAAGAGTGCCTGCATACCATTCGTGCGGCGGGCCTCGGGTGCGTGCACCTCACGCCGTTCGGCTCCCACGGCGGATCCCGTATCGCCGAGTTGCCCTATCTCGTGGATGTCCCCCGGTTAACGCACTACCGGCTCTCGACGCAGGCCGCGATCTGGGACAAAGAGGTTTTGGCGGCCTATGTCAGGCCCGACGAGACCGTGTGGGAGACGGAGATTCTGGGCACCCTTCGCTCGTGGAGTCGGCCGGCTCCCATCCGGACGGTCGTCGATCTTCCGTGTGGCGGTCCGATCATGTCGTACACAGGCACGGGCATCATCCGTGGTAAGTGGCACCCGGAAATGCGGTCGCTGTTCGCCCGACACGGCCTGAACGTCGACTTCAGCATTCGCGGGTTTTATGATTTCCCCTCCCGGTGGCAGACGCGGTCGCGAATGCTTGCCGCCCTCGCCCGGCGCCCCTGGCGGCCGCTCGCGGCAATTTGCGGAATGTAGTCTCGGCTCGCGGTTTCCTGGCACTGACTTTATCTCGATAAGGAGTAGGCATGTTTGGGACAGTGAAGCGGGCATGCCTTCCTTGGCGAAACCGCTTCATCAGCCTCTTTCCGGCTCTCTCCTCATTGGTAGGAGGAGTCGTTTTCAGCATTCGTCACCTGCCGCGACTCGTCCGTCAGGGTTGGTCCGCGCCGCTTCCGCCTTTGCTGAAGAGATCATTTCTGAAGGGTATTGCCCGTGACGAGCAGGCGCGAGTCTTTGTGGAGACTGGAACCTATCTCGGTGACACGATCTGGTACTTGCGGGATACGTTCGAGCAGCTGCACTCGATCGAGGTCGATCCCTACCTGTTCGCTCAGGCGTCCAGCCGATTTCGTCGCATTCCGAGCGTCGTCATTCACAAGGGCGATTCCGGATCGCTCCTCTCCGGCATTGTGCCATCGCTCTCGGGAAAGACCATGTACTGGCTAGACGGCCACTATTCCGCAGGCATCACCGGCACGGGTGAGTCGCACTGCCCTTTGCTCAAGGAGTTGGAGTCGATTTTTACGCTGACGACATCGCCATTCGTGATCGCGATCGACGATGCTCGATGCTTCGGGAATGATCCAGCATATCCGACGATTGACTCTTTGAGAGAACTCGTTGCTGCGCTGTCGAGGTCATCGGTGACGGTATCGGTCGAGAATGACATGATCTTGATCCGACGGGCGTCGGGAGCGAGCTGACGCTGTGGAGCGGCCCGACACGAGCGACGTTGCCGAACCTCCGGTCGAAAGGATCCGTGGGCTGCCGGTGTCCGGAAGGTCTTTTGGAGACACCGTGAGGCTCCTCGTGGCCTGGGCCGGAGAACGAGGTACGACGCGATACTTCGCCTGCGTGAACGCCCATTCGGCGGAAGTATCACACCGTGACCACGCGTTCATGCATGCCCTCCAGTCTGCCGACCTTCTGGTGGCCGACGGGGCTGGCGTGGTGGTGGCTTCGATGATCCTCGGCGGTCGAATCCGTGAACGTTCGACAGGCCCCGACCTCTTTCTGGCCGTGTCGCAAGCACTCGACGACCTGGGCTGCCG